>NZ_JBYRFX010000147.1:0-5715 GCF_057815775.1 Inquilinus sp. | reverse complement strand
CGCGGTGGTGCCGCTGGCCCCGGCCGACCCGGACCTGGTGGTGCCGCAGATGGGCTGGAACACCCTGGCCGTGGGCGAGGCGCATCCGGTGCTGAACGGGCTCGACGGCCAGGACGTCTATTTCGCCCATTCCTACGTCATGGTCCCGGCCGACCCGGTCGATGTGCTGGCCACGGTCGACTATGGTGGGAAGCAGACCGCCGCGGTCGGGTCCGGCAACTGGATCGGCCTGCAGTTCCACCCGGAAAAGAGCCAGGCGGCGGGCTTGCGCGCGCTCGGCAACTTCGTCACCTGGACGCCATGAATGGCGTCCGCCCAAGGTCCGCGCCATGAATGACAGTGCAGCATCGCCGCCTGCGGTTTCGGTCGGCCGGCTGGAGCGGTTCCGCAGCAACGACCTGGACGATCTCTGCGACGCCGCCGATCTCGCCATCCTCGAAGGCGGCGGCTTCGGCTGGGTCGCCCCGCCGCCGCGCGAGACGATGGAGCGGTACTGGGGCGGCGTCGTGGTCATGCCCGGCCGGCACCTGTTCGTTGGCCGGATCGACGAGATGATCGCCGGCGCGATCCAGCTGGTCGAGCCGCCGGTCAACAACGAGGCGCAGGCCTTCGCCGCCGGCTTGAGCGGCATCTTCGTCGCCCCCTGGGCCCGCGGCCATGGCCTGGCCCGGATGCTGGCGGAAGCGGCCGAGGTCGAGGCGCGCGAGCGCGGCTACGGCCTGCTCAGCCTCGACGTGCGTGAGACCCAGTCTGCGGCGATCCGTCTCTTCGAGGGGATGGGTTTCATCCGCTGGGCCACAAATCCGTATTATGCTCGTGTCGGCGGCCGCCTGATCGGCGGCTGCTACTTCCACAAACTGTTGATCCCGCCGACCGAGGCGGGGCTGGACCCGATGCCATGATCCTCTACCCGGCCATCGACCTGAAGGACGGACACTGCGTCCGCCTCGTCCGCGGCGAGATGAGCGAAGCCACGGTCTTCAACCTCGACCCGGCGGAACAGGCCAAGGCCTTCGCCAGCCAGGGCTTCAGCTGGATCCATGTCGTCGACCTGAACGGCGCCATCGCCGGCCGGCCGGCCAATGCCGAGGCGATCGGCGCCATCCTCAAGGCGACCTCGCTGCCGGTGCAGCTCGGCGGCGGCATCCGCGACCTCGAGCGGATCGAATTCTGGATCGAACAGGGCGTCGCCCGGGTGGTGCTGGGCACCGTCGCGGTGCGAGACCCCGACCTGGTGCGCGAGGCCTGCCGTCGCTGGCCCGGCCGGGTCGCCGTCGGCATCGATGCGCGCGAAGGCTTCGTCGCGATCGAGGGCTGGGTCAAGACCTCGACCGTCAAGGCGCTGGACCTGGCGCTGCGCTTCGAGGACTCCGGCGTCGCCGCGATCATCTACACCGACATCAACCGCGACGGCGCGATGGGCGGGCTGAATGTCGAGGCCACCGCCGACCTGGCCTTCGCCCTGACCACGCCGGTGATCGCCTCCGGCGGCGCCTCCTCGCTCGACGACCTCCGGGTCATCAAGCGCGAGGAGAAGTCGGGCATCGCCGGGGTGATCTGCGGCCGGGCGCTGTATGACGGCCGCATCGACCCGAAGCAGGCGCTGGCCATCCTGTCCGGACCGGTTCCGGTGGGGGCCTGAGGCCATGCTGAAGGTCCGGGTCATCCCCTGCCTCGACGTCAAGGACGGCCGGGTCGTCAAGGGCGTGAACTTCGAGAATCTGGTCGATGCCGGCGATCCGGTCGAACAGGCGCGGCACTATGACCGCGAAGGCGCGGACGAGCTGGTCTATCTCGACATCGCCGCGACGCATGAGAATCGCGGTGTGCTGTTCGACGTGGTCCGCCGCACGGCGGAACAGGTGTTCATGCCGCTGACCGTCGGCGGCGGCGTGCGTAGCACCGACGACGTGCGGGCGCTGCTGCTGGCCGGGGCCGACAAGGTCTCGATCAACTCCGCCGCCGTGGCGCGGCCGGAGCTGGTGTCCGAAGCCGCGATCAAGTTCGGCCGGCAATGCGTGGTGGTGGCGATCGACGCCAAGCAGGTCTCGCCGGGCCAATGGGAGATCTTCACCCATGGCGGCCGCAAGGGCACCGGCATCGATGCGGTGGAGTGGGCCGACCGGATGGCCGCGACCGGCGCCGGCGAGCTGCTGGTGACCTCGATGGACCGCGACGGCACCAAGGAAGGCTTCGACCTGGAGCTGCTGAAGAAGATCCGCAAGGTGGTCGGCGTCCCGGTGATCGCCTCGGGCGGGGTCGGCACGCTGGACCATCTCGCCGACGGGGCGCTGGTCGGCGGCGCCACCGGGCTGCTCGCGGCCTCGATCTTCCATTTCGGCACCTATTCGATTGCCCAGGCCAAGCAGCACCTGGCGGCGGCCGGTCTGCCGGTGCGGATGGCGGCATGAGCGGCCCCGCCTCCATAGGCTCCGCCCCGCAGATCGACGCCCGGGTGCTCGAACGGCTGTTCGCTGTGATCGCGTCGCGGCAGGGCGCCGATCCGTCCACCAGCTACACCGCCAAGCTGTTCGCCCGCGGCCGGCCGAAGATCGCGCAGAAGCTGGGCGAGGAGGCGGTCGAGACCGTGATCGAGGCAATGCGCGGCGATCCGGCGGCGATCGCCTCGGAAAGCGCCGACCTGCTGTACCACCTTCTGGTGCTGTGGGCTGATGCCGGGGTGGCGCCCGAATCGGTCTGGGCCGTGCTGGCGGCACGGGAAGGCATCGGCGGCCTCGCCGAAAAGGCGTCGCGGCCGACGGAATGACGAGTCCCGGCCGTGGTGGGGGAGCTTCCTCCCCGCACGTCGCGTCCGGGCGCTTGCAGGTCGCTTGGTCGACGGGCCGAATTTCGCCGTGATTCATCATCAGAAGGACCGGTGGAAAGGACCATGAATGGCCTATGATCCCAACAACGTCTTCGCCCGGATCCTGCGCGGCGAGATCCCGTGCCGGAAGGTGTATGAGGACGACCACGTCCTGGCCTTCCACGACATCAGCCCGCAGGCCCCGGTCCATGTGCTGGCGATCCCGAAGGGTGCCTATGTCTCGATGGATGATTTTTCCGACCGTGCGTCCGACGCCGAGATCGCGGCCCTGACCCGGGCGGTCGGCCGGATCGCACGCGACCTCGGCCTGGCCGAGCCCGGCTACCGCATCCTGTCGAACATCGGCGGCCACGGGCACCAGGAGGTGCCGCACCTGCACATCCATATCTTCGGCGGCCGGCCGCTGGGCCGGATGCTGGACACTGCCATCGCCCCATGACCCTGCCGGTTCCCGCCGAGATCGAGCCGGTGCCGCGGCGCGCCGGCCCGCGCAAGCGCACGGTCACCCTGGCCCGGACGCTGGCTGTCGCCATCGGCGGGCTGGTGGCGATCGCGGTCGCGGCGGTGCTGGCGATCTATTGGACGACGACGGCGCGGACCACCTTCGACCTGCTGACCAACCAGGCCGAGATTGGCGTGGCCTCGGTCGAGGCCCGGCTGCGGCAGCATCTGGAACCGGTGTCGAACGAGCTGGGCAGCCTGGCCCTGATGCTGCAGCAGGGGCGGCTCGACCCCGGCGACGCCGCCCAGTTCTCGACCATGCTGACCGGCGCCCTGTCGGCCTCGCCGCAGGTGCAGTCGATCGCGTACCTGACCGAGGACATGAAGATCCACGGCGTGTCGCGCCAGCCGGACGGCACCTATTATCCCTTCGACAATCCGGGCGACCCCAAGCGCAGCGAAGAGGCGCTGGCCGATGCCTCCGCCAAGGTGGACGCCTATTGGGGCGAGATCCTGTACCTGGACGACGGGCCGCACGCCACGGTGCTGAACCTGCGCCAGCCGGTGCGCCGCAACGGCCAGCTGGTCGGCCTGCTGTTCGCGGTGGTGACGGTGCAGGACCTGTCGAAATTCCTGGCGCGGGTGTCCAGCGACCCGTCGCAGGTGCCGTTCATCCTGTATGGCGAAGACCGCGTCCTGGCGCATCCGCGCATGGCCGTCGACCCGCCGCCGGCCTCGGTGGCGGAACCGCTGCCACGGCTCGACCAGGTCGGCGACCCCCTGCTGGCCGCCCTGTGGTCGCACGGCAACCCGGTCACCGTGCGCAATCCGCGGGTGCGGATCCGTGAGGTCGAGACCGGGGACTATGACGAGCTCTTCCTGTACCGCACCATCTACGGCTTCGGTCCGACGCCCTTGATCCTCGGCATCCATGTGCCGGGCGACGCGATCGGGGCCGAGGTGCAGCGCGTGATCCGTGCCGGCCTGGCCGGGCTGGCGGTGATGGTGCTGGCGATCATCGTCGGCGTCTTCGTCGGCCGCATGATCGCCCGCCCGGTCCGCGCCTTCTCCGACCAGGCGCGGGCGGTCGGCACCCTGGAATTCAGCAAGCTGAAGCCGCTGCCCGGTAGCATCTTCAAGGAGCTGAACGAGGGGGCACAGGCCTTCAACACCATGCTGGTCGGGCTGCGCTGGCTCGAGACCTATGTGCCGAAAAGCCTGGTGCGCCGGCTGATCATCAAGGGCGACGGCGAAGACGTGGTCTCGATCGAGCGCATCCTGACGGTGATGTTCACGGACATCGCCAATTTCAGCGGCGCGGCGGAACGGCTGCCGGCGGCCCGCATCGCCGCCTTCCTGAACGAGCATTTCGCCATCCTGGCGCGCAGCATCGAGGCCGAATCCGGCACCATCGACAAGTTCATCGGCGACTGCCTGATGGCCTTCTGGGGTGCGCCGGAGAAGATGAAGGACCACGCGCCGCGCGCCGCCCGCGCCGCGCTGGCCATCGCCGCGGCGATGCGGGTCGACAACGATCGCCGCAGCGCCGCCGGCCGGCCGCGGCTGCGCCTGCGCATCGGGCTGCACAGCGGCCCGGTGGTGGTCGGCAACATCGGCGCGCCCGGCCGCACCAACTACACCATCGTCGGCGACACTGTGAACATCGGCAACCGGCTGGAACAGCTGGGCAAGGTGCTGTCGCGCGACGAGGAGACGACGATCCTGATCAGCGCCGAGACCGCGGCGCTGCTGGGCCCGGAATTCGAGATGGAGAGCCTGGGCCCCCGCCGCGTCCGCGGCCGCAACGGCGAAGTCGAGATCTTCCGCCTGACTGGGCTGAAGCCGACCGTCTGACATCCCCGGCTTGACCGCCCCTCCGTCCCGCGGGCAGCCTCGGGGCCGGGGCCAGCCAGGGGGAAGCGATGTCGTCCAAACGCGATCGGGATCTGGGGATGGGCCGGGCGATCACCCGGCGGGATTTTCTCGACGGCGTCGCCCTGACGGCGGGTGCCGCTGCGCTGGGCGGTCCCTTGGCCCGTAGCGCCTTTGCGGCCGGCCCGGCCGCTCCCGCCCCGGCGACGCTGACCGGCCTGCGCGGCCAGTACGAAGGGTCGTTCAACGTCATGCACTCCGTGCGCGACGGCACCTTCTGGGACAAGGCCGGGACGCCGGAATCGACCGGCGAACGCTATGATCTGGTGGTGGTCGGCGGCGGCATCTCAGGCCTCGCCGCCGCGATCCAGTACCGCAAGCAGGCAGGGGCGGGCGCCCGCATCCTGGTGCTCGATGCCATCGACGATTTCGGCGGCCACGCCAAGCGCAACGAGTTCACCGCCGCGGACGGCCGGACCATCATCGGCTATGGCGGCTCGCAGTCGCTGCAGACGCCCAGCTATTTCAGCCCGGCGGTCAACGCCCTGCTGGCCGACATCGGCATCGAGCCGCAG
>NZ_JBYRFX010000146.1:0-2853 GCF_057815775.1 Inquilinus sp. | reverse complement strand
ACGGCCCCGACTTCAAGAAGTTCGCGGGCAAGAAGATCAGCCTGCTGCTGAACAAGCATCCCTATACGGATGCGATGATCGCCAACCTCGACAACTTCAAGGCCATGACCGGGCTGGACGTCAGCTACGACGTGTTCCCGGAGGACGTCTATTTCGACAAGGTCACCGCCACCTTGTCGAGCAAGTCGCCGCAATACGACGTGTTCATGACCGGCGCCTACCAGACCTGGCAGTACGGCCCGGCCGGCTGGCTGGCCGACATGAACCCGTACATAAAGAACCCGGAGCTGACGGCCGCCGCCTACAACTGGGACGACGTGCTGCCCGGCCTGCGCGCCTCCACCGCCTGGTCGGGTGTGCCGGGCCAGCCGCTGGGCGGCGACGGCGCCAAGCAATGGGCGGTGCCCTGGGGCTTCGAGCTGAACAGCGTCGCTTACAACAAGCGGATCTTCGACGCCGCCGGCATGAAGCCGCCGAAGGATCTGCCTGAATTGGTCGACCAGGCCGGCAAGCTGAGCGCGCTGAACAAGGGCTTCTACGGCATCGGCGTCCGCGGCAGCCGCAGCTGGGCGACGATCCACCCCGGCTACCTCTCGGGCCTGACCAACTACGGCGGCAAGGATTTCGACACCACCGGCGGCAAGCTGAAGGCGTCGATGAACAGCGCCGAGGCCAAGGACTTCACCAAGCTGTGGATCGAGATGATCCAGAAGGGCGGGCCGAAGAACTGGACCACCTACACCTGGTACGAGGTCGGCAACGATTTGGGCGCTGGCGCCTCGGCCATGATCTTCGACGCCGACATCCTGGGCTATTTCCAGAACAAGGGGACGAAGGAGGCCGGCAACATCGCCTACCACCCCTTCACCGCCAAGCCCGGCGCGTCGGCCCCGACACCGAATGTCTGGATCTGGTCGCTGGCGATGAGCGCCTTCTCGCAGCAGCCCGACGCCGGCTGGTACTTCGTGCAATGGGCCAGCGGCACCGAGCACACCACCTTCGGCGCCACCAAGGCCGACCTGGTCAACCCGGTCCGCCAGTCGGTCTGGGACAATGCCGACTTCCACAATCGGCTGGAGAGCTATTCCGGCTATCTCGACCAGTACAAGGCCTCGGCCGCCGGGTCGAAGATCTACTTCACGCCGCAGCCGCTGTTCTTCAACCTGACCACGGAATGGGCCGCCAGCCTGCAGAAGATGTATGCCAACGAAATCCCGGTCGATGAAGGACTGGACCAGCTGGCGGAGTTCATCGACCAGCAGCTGAAGGATGCCGGCCTGGCCGACTGACGCCGTTCCGCCGGACCGGCCTTCCCCCCGCCGGTCCGGCGGCAGCCTCACCCCGCCGTTCTCTCCCCCGGCGGGGGCGGGGTTCAGCGACCGCCTCCCGAGAGGATCCCGACCCGTGGCCACGATTGCCGCCGACACTCTGCCCCGAACGCGCCGCCGCGCCGGCCCCGGCCTGCTGCCCTATCTCTTGAGCCTGCCGGCGCTGCTGGTGACGATCGGGATCCTGATCCCGTTCGGCACGGCAGTGTATTATTCGCTGCAGCGCTACAATTTGGCCTTCCCGGCCGGGCGCAAGATGATCTGGCTCGACAACTTTATCGCCCTGTTCGGCGACGGCCGGTTCTGGGGCACGATCCAGGCATCGCTGACCTACACATTGCTGACCGTCGGGCTGCAGCTGCTGCTGGGTCTGGGCATCGCGCTGCTGCTGGTGCGGCGCAGCCTGGTCAACAACCTGATGAGCGTGCTGCTGATCCTGCCGCTGATGGTGGCGCCGGCGATCGCCAGCCTGATGTGGAAGCTGATGACCAACCCGAATTTCGGGATCCTCAGCTACTTCGTGAACAGCCTGGGATTCACCAATTTCGGCTGGGCGTCGGACCCCGCCTCGGCAATGTTTACCGTGGTGCTGGTCGACACCTGGGTCTACACGCCATTCATCGCCATCCTGCTGCTGGCCGGCCTGCGCGCGCTGCCGCGCCAGCCCTTCGAGGCGGCGGAGCTGGACGGCGTGCCGCGCAGCTTCGTGTTCTTCCGCATCACCCTGCCGATGCTGCTGCCCTATATCCTGACCGCCAGCCTGTTCCGCATGCTGGACAGTATCCAGCAATTCGACATCGTCTACGCCATGACCCAGGGCGGCCCGGGCGACCGGCTGATGCTGTTCCAGATCCGCGCCTATCTCGAGGCCTTCACCTTCACCAATATCGGCCGGTCGGCCGCGATCCTGATGGTGCTGTGGGCGATCACCTTCGCGCTCAGCAATGTCTTTATCAAGCAATGGCTCCGGCTGCGCGCCCGCGCGCACGGCCGGGCCTGACGGGAGGATACGATGAGTTTCGGCCGGATCCTCCGCGGCGTGCTGCTGACGCTGGTGGGGCTGTTCTTCCTGTTCCCGCTGGTCTGGGTCGCGCTGATGTCGTTCATGACCAATGCCGACATCCTGCGCAGCCCGCCCAGCATCATCTTCAGCCCGACGCTGGGCAACTACGCGGCACTGGTCGCCGGCGAGTTGTCGACCAATGTCGGGGCGCTGAAGATCGACTACATGCAGAACCTGCTGAACAGCCTGATCCTCAGCGCCGGCTCGGTCATGCTGTCGCTGCTGCTCGGCGTGCCGGCGGCCTATGCCTTCGCCCGGTTCAAGTTCCGGCTGGGCGAGAACATGGCCTTCACCATGCTGTCCTTCCGCTTCGCCCCGCCACTGCTGGTGCTGCTGCCGCTGCAGCTGTACTTCCAGGACCTCGGCCTCAGCGACACCTATATCGGGCTGATCTGGGTGTACCAGCTGATCACCCTGCCGCTGATCCTGTGGATCGTGCGCGGCTATTTCGAGGATATCAGC
>NZ_JBYRFX010000145.1:0-8001 GCF_057815775.1 Inquilinus sp. | reverse complement strand
GATGGCCACCGACCTGACGGTCATGATCACCGGCGAGAGCGGCACCGGCAAGGAGTTGGTGGCCCGGGCGCTGCATGATTACGGCCGCCGCCGCTCCGGCCCCTTCGTCGCCATCAACATGGCGGCGATCCCGCGCGACCTGATCGAATCCGAGCTGTTCGGCCATGAGAAGGGCGCCTTCACCGGCGCGCTGTCGCGCTCCACCGGGCGGTTCGAGAGGCCCAGGGCGGCACGCTGTTCCTGGACGAGATCGGCGATATGCCGATGGAGGCCCAGACCCGGCTGCTGCGCGTGCTGCAGGAGGGCGAATACACCACGGTCGGCGGCCGCACCCCGATCCGCGCCGATGTCCGCATCGTCGCCGCCACCCATCGCGACCTGCGCACCCTGGTGCGGCAGGGGCTGTTCCGCGAGGATCTGTTCTACCGCCTGAACGTCGTGCCGATCCGCCTGCCGCCGCTGCGCGAGCGGTCGGAAGACATCCCGGCCCTGGTCAGCCACTTCATGCGCCGCGCCGCGGCCGAGGGGATGAGCGAGAAGGCGCTGGACAAGCGGGCGATGGAGCGGCTGACGCGGCATCGCTGGCCCGGCAATGTCCGCGAGCTGGAGAATTTGGCCCGCCGGCTGTGCGCCCTGTATTCGCAGGAGACGATCGGCGTCGACGTGATCGAGGCCGAGCTGAGTGACGCCTTGCCGCAGCCGGGGCCGGTAGAGGCGGGGACCGAGCCGGCCGGGGAGGGGCTGTCGGCCGCGGTCGAGCGGCATCTGCGCGACTATTTCGCGGCGCATGCCGGCAGCCTGCCGGCGAGTGGCCTGTACGATCGGGTGCTGCGCGAGGTCGAACGGCCGCTGATCACGCTGAGCCTCACGGCCACCCGGGGCAACCAGATCCGGGCGGCCGAGCTGCTCGGCCTCAACCGCAACACCTTGCGCAAGAAAATCCGCGAGTTAGACATCCCGGTGGTCCGTGGCCTAAGCTAGGGGCTGACCCTTCCGACGCCCAAAGATCCAGCGCTGATGACCACCAACGCCGCGAGTCCTCCATCCCTCTGGCGGCAGCTGTATCAATGGGCCGCCCGGGTGGGGCTGGAAAACAAGCTGGCGGCGGTGCTGATCTTCGCCGCCGTCGCCTCCGGCGTCGCCACCTACGCTGCCCTCAGCAGCAACCCGCCCTTCGGCAAGGACACCGACACGGTGTACCTGCTGCTGAACCTCGACCTCGCCATCCTGCTGATGCTCGGTGCCATCGTGGCCCGCCGGCTGGTGGCGATCTGGGCGGCGCGGCGGCGCGGCTCCGCCGGGTCCCGGCTGCATGTCCGGCTGGTCGCACTGTTCGCCGTGGTCGCGGTCGCGCCGGCGATCCTGGTGGCGATCTTCTCGGCGGTGATTTTCCACATCAGCGTGCAGACCTGGTTCTCCGAACGGGTCTCGACCGCCATCAACGAATCCCTCTCGGTGGCGCAGGGCTATCTCGAGGAGAACCAGAAGAACGTCAGCTACTCGACGCTGGCGCTGGCCAACAGCATCGACCAGAACGCGCAGTTCCTGCAGCCGAACAGCAAGGCGTTCAACGACCTGCTGACCGTGGGGACGCTGGCGCAGCGCCTGCCCGACGTCATGGTGCTGGACCGCGACAACAACATCATCGCCCGGTCCGGCTACACCGTGCCGCTGTTCGAGAAGATCGACCGGTCGGTGTTCGACCGCGCCACGCCGGGCAATCCGCATTACGAGCGCGTCGTGCTGATGACGGACGATGTCTCCAACCGGGTGCGCGCCCTGGTCCGGCTCAACGGCTTCCCGTTCGAGGCCTTCCTGCTGGTGGGCAAGCGCGTCGACGCCCAGGTGCTGGCCCATATGGAGCGCACCAACAGCGCGGTGATGGAATACCGGGCGCTGGAGGGCCGGCGATCGACGCTGCAGCTGATCTTCACGGCGATCTACGTCATCGTCGCGGTGCTGCTGCTGATGGCGGCGGTGTGGATCGGCCTGGTGTTCGCCGACACGCTGGTGCGGCCGTTGCGCGAGCTCATCATGGCGTCGGAGCGGGTGCGGGCGGGCGACCTGTCGATCCGGGTCCAGGGCAGCGACAGCACCGACGAGCTGGGCAGCCTGGCCCGGTCCTTCAACCGCATGACCAACCAGCTGGAAAGCCAGCGCCGCGAGCTGATCGAGGCGAACCGCCAGCTCGACCAGCGCCGGCAATTTACCGAGACGGTGCTGTCGGGCGTCTCGGCCGGGGTGCTCGGCCTCGACCAGGATGGCCGGATCAACCTGCCGAACCGGTCGGCCACCGACCTGCTCGGCCGCTCGCTCGACGAGCTGGTCGGACAGACGCTGCATGACGCGGTGCCTGAAATGGCCGACCTGCTGGACAGCGCCCGGGCCCGGCAGGGGCGGGTGGTCGAAGGCCAGGTGAAGATCTACCGCGACAGCGAGACGCGCACGCTGCTGGCCCGGATCGCGGCAGAGCGGCTGGATGGCGAAGTCCGCGGCTTCGTCGTCACCTTCGACGACGTGACCGAGCTGCTGTCGGCCCAGCGCAAGGCGGCCTGGGCCGATGTCGCCCGCCGCATCGCCCATGAGATCAAGAACCCGCTGACGCCGATCCAGCTCTCGGCCGAGCGGCTGAAACGCAAATATCTCAAGCAGATCACGGACGATCCCCAGACCTTCATCACCTGCACCGACACCATCGTCCGCCAAGTCGGCGACATCGGCCGGATGGTCGACGAATTCTCGGCCTTCGCCCGCATGCCGACGCCGGTCATGAAGCCGATCGACCTGTCGGAAACCTGCCAGCAGGCGATGTTCCTGCAGCGCAACGCCCATGCCAAGGTCGGCTTCAGCTTCGGCCAGCCCGATGCGCGGCCGGCCGTGCCCTGCGATTCCCGGCAGCTGTCCCAGGCGGTGACGAACCTGCTGCAGAATGCGGTGGATGCGATCGAAGGTCGCATCGCCGAAGGCCGCGACCTGCCGAAGGGTGCGGTCCGGATGATTCTCGACTACGCCGATGGCGAGGCCTGGATCACAGTCGAGGACAATGGCAAGGGACTGCCCACCGCCGATCGGGAACGGCTGACCGAACCCTACGTTACCACCCGTACCAAAGGCACAGGATTGGGGCTCGCTATCGTCAAGAAAATCATGGAGGATCACGGCGGCCGGCTGGTTCTCGAGGATCGCATGGGCGGTGGTGCCCGGGTGAGCCTCGTCTTTCCGCTCGAACAGGCGGGCATGCCGGCTGCCCCAGCCGGCCCCGGGCCGGACAAATTGCCAGCCGGCGTCGAGCCGGATGAATCAATCCAGCAGGTGACGACTGCGGGCTCCAAGGACGCGGTGGGTCATGGCGCATGACATTCTCGTCGTAGACGACGAGGCCGATATCCGGATGCTCATCTCGGGCATCCTCGACGACGAAGGCTATACGACGCGGGAGGCCGGCGACACGACGCAGGCGCAGCAGGAGCTTGCTGCCCGCCAGCCGAGTCTCGTGGTCCTCGACGTCTGGCTGCAGGGCAGCCCGATCGACGGCCTGGAACTGCTCGACATCATCCGGCGCGACCATGCGGGCGTGCCGGTGCTGATGATCAGCGGCCACGGCAACATCGAGACCGCGGTCACCGCGATCAAGCACGGCGCCTACGACTTCATCGAGAAGCCGTTCAAGTCCGACCGGCTGCTGCTGATGGTCGACCGCGCCATCGAGGCGGCGCGGCTGCGGCGCGAGAATGCCGAACTGCGGATCCGCGCCGGCACCGAGGTCGAGCTGATCGGCCAGTCGCCGGGCATCGGCCAGCTGACCCAGCAGATCGAACGGGCGGCGCCGACCGGCAGCCGCGTGCTCATCACCGGCCCGGCCGGGGTCGGCAAAGAGGTGGTGGCCCGCCAGATCCATGGCCTGTCGAAGCGGGCGGACGGCCCGTTCATCGCGCTGAACTGCGCCGCGATGCATCCCGACCGGCTGGAGGACGAGCTGTTCGGCAACGAGGCGGCGATCGACGGCGTCATCGCCACCCGCAAGGTCGGCACCTTCGAGCAGGCACACAGCGGCACGCTGCTGCTGGACGAGGTGGCGGACATGCCGCTGGCCACCCAGGGCAAGATCGTCCGGGTGCTGCAGGAGCAGACCTTCGTCCGCGTCGGCGGCATCACCAAGGTCGAGGTCGACGTCCGCGTCATCGCCTCCTCGAACAAGGACCTGCCGACCGAGATCGCCGAGGGCCGGTTCCGGGAAGACCTGTATTATCGCCTGAACGTCGTGCCGATCGCGGTGCCGCCGCTGGCCAGCCGGCGCGAGGACATTCCGCTGCTGGCCCGCCACTTCATGATGCGCGCCGCCGACACCCAGGGGCTGATGCCGCGTCTGGTCGGCGAGGACGCGATGGCGGCGCTGCAGGCCTATAGCTGGCCCGGCAACGTCCGGCAGCTGCGCAACGTCATCGAATGGCTGCTGATCATGGCGGCGGGCGACAACAGCATGCCGATCCACGCCGACATGCTGCCGCCGGAGATCGGCGCCATCGCCCCCGCGGTGCTGCGGGGCGACCGCGGCAGCGAGATCATGGGCCTGCCGCTGCGCGACGCGCGCGAGCTGTTCGAGCGGGAGTACCTGATCGCCCAGGTCACCCGCTTCGGCGGCAACATCAGCCGCACGGCGGAATTCATCGGCATGGAGCGTTCGGCCCTGCATCGCAAGATGAAGAGCCTGGGCGTGCATGGCGCCGGCGACCGGACCGGCAAGCTCGTCGACTAGTTTCGCGCGGAATGGGCGCGGCGCAGAACAAGGGATATCGGGGAATGGCGCGCGACGCCTATGTCAACGGGCGCTATGTGCCGCATGCGCAAGCTGCGGTGCATGTCGAGGATCGGGGCTTCCAGTTTGCCGACGGCGTCTATGAGGTGGTCAGCATCCGCCGCGGCCGGCTGATCGACGAGGCGGGCCATCTCGACCGGCTGGACCGGTCGCTGCAGGAGCTGCGCATCGCCTGGCCGTGCGAACGGCGGGTGATGCAGCTGATCATGCGCCGGCTGATCGACCGCAACGGCGTGCGCGACGGGTTGATCTACCTGCAGGTCACCCGCGGCGTGGCGCCGCGGGATTTCCGCTTCCCCGTCGCGGCACGGCCGACCCTGGTGATGACGACGCGGCGCGCCGTGCTGGGCGGCAACGCCAAGGCCGGCGTGCGGGTCATCACCATCCCCGACATCCGCTGGCAGCGCTGCGACCTCAAGACCGTCGGCCTGCTTGCCCACAACCTGGGCAAGCAACAGGCGTCGGAGAGCGGCGCCTTCGAGGCCTGGCAGGTCGACGAAGACGGCTTCGTCACCGAAGGCACGTCGTCGAATGCGTGGATCCTGACGGCGGACGGGGTGCTGGTCACCCGGCCGGCCAGCCACGATATCCTCAACGGCATCACCCGGCAGTCGGTCCTCGGGATCGCGTCGGCGGAAGGGCTGCGCTTCGAGGAGCGGCCGTTCGACCTGGAGGAAGCCCATGCGGCGCGGGAGGCATTCATGAGCAGCGCCACCAGCTTCGTCACCCCGGTGGTGCGGATCGACGACCGGGTGGTCGGCGACGGCACCCCGGGACCGTTGGCGCGCAAGATGTTGGAAGCCTATGTCGCGCATGCCGACGGCCCTGGCGCATCATAACGAGGTGCCTGCGCATCATAACCATGCACAGCTCTCTCTTTTCTCCGCGCTGTGGGTTACCATATTGTCCTTCGGTGCCACATCGTGTGGCTCGGGCCCGACGGGGCTCCAATAAAATCAAGCAGCAGGACCCGAACTTATGTCAGAAAAAGCACAAAACGTTCAGGACGTGTTTCTCAACAACGTCCGGAAGAACAAGATCCCGGTGACAATCTTCCTGGTCAACGGGGTGAAGCTGCAAGGTATCATCACTTGGTTTGACAACTTCTCGGTCCTGCTTCGCCGTGACGCACACTCGCAGCTTGTCTACAAGCATGCGATCTCGACTGTGATGCCGGCGCATCCGATCCAGCTGTTCGAGCCGCAGAAGGAAGAGGCCTGATCCTTTTGGGACAAAATCCCGGTGTTGATGGCGCGCCCTCGGGGCGCGCCATCGTGATTCATCCCGTCCTGCCCAGCGCCCGCGGCGATACCGGGCGCACTGCCGAAGCCTCGCTCCAGGAGGCGGTCGGCCTGTCACGGGCGATCTCCCTCGACGTCGCCGAGGCCCGCTGCGTCCGCGTGTCGCGGCCCCAGCCTTCGACCCTGATCGGCGAAGGTGCGCTGGAGGAGCTGTCGACCGTGGTCGCGGCCACCGAGGCCGGCCTCGTCGTGGTCGACGGCACGCTCAGCCCGGTGCAGCAGCGCAACCTCGAGCGCCGCTGGAAGGTCAAGGTGATCGACCGCACCGGCCTGATCCTGGAGATCTTCGGCGAACGGGCCCGCACCCGCGAAGGCCAGCTGCAGGTCGAGCTGGCGCATCTCAGCTACCAGCGCTCGCGCCTGGTGCGGTCCTGGACCCATCTGGAGCGGCAGCGCGGCGGCGCCGGCTTCCTCGGCGGCCCCGGCGAAACCCAGATCGAACTCGATCGCCGCCAGATCGACGACCACATCATCCAGATCAAGCGGCAGCTGGAAGACGTCCGCCGCACCCGGTCGCTACACCGCGACGCCCGGGCCCGGGTGCCGTACCCGGTGGTAGCGCTGGTCGGCTACACCAATGCCGGCAAATCGACCCTGTTCAACCGCCTGACCCGGGCCACGGTGCTGGCGAAGGACATGCTGTTCGCCACGCTCGACCCGACGATGCGGGCGATCGAGGCCGGGCAGGGGCGCAAGATCATCCTGTCCGACACGGTCGGCTTCATCTCCGACCTGCCGACCCATCTGGTCGCCGCCTTCCGGGCGACGCTGGAGGAGGTGCAGGCCGCCGACATCATCCTGCATGTCCGCGACATCTCCCACCCCGACACGGAAGCCCAGCGCGAGGATGTCGAGCGCGTGCTGCGCGACCTGGACATCGACACCGATGCCGACGGAAGGGTGATCGAGGTGCTGAACAAGGCCGACCTGCTACCGGAGGCAGAGCGCGAGACCCTGTCCACCGCCACGCATCGCCGCGGCCATGACGAAGCGGTGATCTCGGCCCTCACCGGCGAGGGCTGCGACGAGCTGCTGGCGCTGGTCGCCCGGCGCATCAACGCCGATCGCGAGACGGTAACGGTGAAGCTGGACATCGCCGACGGCCGCACCATGGCCTGGCTGCACAGCCATGGCGAGGTGCTGGAAGCCCGCAACGACGGCGCCAACGTCTTCGTCCGGGCCCGGTTGCATCCGAACGACGCCGCGCGGCTGCACCGCCAGCTCGGCACTGCCCGACACTGAGGACTCCCTTCCGATGCGCCTGCCCGACATCGACCAGGTCGCCGCCCTGATCGCCGAAACGGCGCGGGAGCTGATCCTGCCGCGCTTCGGCCGGCTGGAGGCGGGGGCGGTGATGGAGAAGGCGCCCGGCGACCTCGTCACCATTGCCGACCAGGAGAGCGAGATCCGGCTGGCGGAACGGCTGCCCGCGCTGCTGCCCGGATCGCGCGTGCTGGGGGAGGAGGCCTACGCCAAGGACCCCGCCGTGCTCGACCTGCTGGACGGCGACGACCCGGTCTGGATCGTCGACCCGGTCGACGGCACCGCCAATTTCGTCGCCGGCCGGCCGCGCTTCGCCACCATCGTCGCCCTGGCGCGCAAGGGCGAGACGCTGATGGGCTGGATCCATCTGCCGATCGAGAACCGCACCGCCTGGACCATCCGCGGCGAGGGCGCCTGGATCGACGGCAAGCGCCTGACCCTGGCCAAGCCCGGGCCGCTGGCCACGCTGCGCGGCGGCTTCAACCTGGCCACGCGCCCGCTTGGCTATGCCGCCGGCGTGGTGCGGCTACGCGACGCGCTGGCGTCGCATGTCCACGTCAACTGCGCCGGCGCCGACTACATCGACGCCGTCGAAGGACGGATCGACATCCTGGCCTATCG
>NZ_JBYRFX010000144.1:0-12622 GCF_057815775.1 Inquilinus sp. | reverse complement strand
CCTTTATCGCGGTGGTGCTGCAAGGCATCTTCCCCGATCTCGGACGGGGCTCGTTCGCGGGCCCTTTCTCCTCGCTGCTGGCGACGCTCGCCGATAGCGCGCTGATCGGCATGGCCGGCAATACGCTGCTGCTCGGCGGCTGCGTGGTGCTTGCCTCGGCCGTGGTCGCCGTGCCGCTCGGCGTCTTCCGGGCGCTCTACCGCATTCCCTACGCGCCGTTCTGGGATGTGGTTCTGCTCGTTCCCTTCATGATCCCGCCCTATATCGCGACGCTCGGCTGGATCATGACGCTGCAGCCGCGCGGCTACCTGACCCAGCTCATCGGGGTGCAGGCCGGGTCGTTCCTGTTCTCCTTCCCCGGCATCGTCTTCGTCATGGTGTTAAACATCTTCCCGGTGGTGTATTTCGCGGTGTCGCGCACGGTCGCCGCGGTCGGCGGCCGGCTGGGCGATGTCGCCCGGGTCTTCGGCGCCCGGCCGGCCACCGTGTTCCGCCGGATCACCCTGCCGCTGGCCCTGCCCGGCCTGGCCGCCAGCCTGCTGCTGGCCTTCGCCATGACGGTGGAGGAATACGGCACCCCGGCCGCACTGGGCCGCCAGACCGGCTTCACCGTGCTGGTCACCGGCATCGACACCCGCATCGCCGACTGGCCGATCGACCTGCCCGGTGCCGCCATCCTGTCGCTGCTGCTGGTGCTGCTGTCGCTGGGCGCCTTCGTGCTGCAGCTGCGGATCCTGGCGAAGCGATCCTATGAGAGTGTCGGCGGCAAGCCGCAGCCGCTGGTGCCGCGGCCGCTTGGCCCCTGGGCACTGCCGGCCGCCCTGGCCTTCGCCGCGGTGGCGCTGGTCGCCGCCGTGCCGCTGCTGGCGACCCTGGCCACCGCCCTGTCGCGCCGGATGTCCGGCGGCCTTGCCCTCGACAATCTTGGCCTCGATCATTTCGCCGAGATCCTGGCCGATGGCGACGGCGCGCTGCGGGCGCTGGGCAACAGCTTCGCCCTCGGCGGTGCCACCGCCCTGTTGACCGGGCTGCTGGGCGCCGCCTCGGCCTATTGCGTGGTCCGGCTGAAGCTGCGCGGACGGCACCTGCTCGATGCCCTCACCATCCTGCCCAACGCCATTCCCGGCGTGGTGGTCGCGGTCGGGCTGATCCTGGCCTGGAACCAGCCGCTGCTGCCAGTCACCGCCTACAACACGCCGCTGATCCTGCTGCTGGCCTATGGCTGCATCCTGCTGCCTTATCCCGTGCGCTATGCCAACGCCGCGCTGCGCCAGATCGCCGACAGCCTGGAATCCGCGGCACGGGTGGCCGGGGCCTCGACCCTGACCACCTTCCGCCGCATCGTGCTGCCGCTGATCCTGCCCAACCTGGTCGCGGCGATGCTGCTGGTCTTCGCCATCGCGTCGCGTGAGCTGGTGGCGTCGATCCTGGTCGCGCCGGTCGGCATGCCGACGATCTCGACCTTCATCTGGCGGCAGTTCGAGCAGGGCTCGGTCGGCCTCGGCATGGCGATGAGCAGCGTCGCCATCGCCCTGACCCTGCTGGTGCCGCTGCTGGCCGCGCTGCTCGGCCGCCGCTCCGGCCTCGGGGGCACGGGACGGCCTCTCTGAGGCGGCCGCCCCTCTCACACGGCCCCACGTCAGGCCGCCAGGAATTCGCTGACGTAGCTGGGTGGCCTGAGGTTCAGCAGCCGCGCCCGGTCGCGCGCCAGGTCGGCGTAACTCAGCGCGTCGATATCCTCCGGCGAATAGTCCAGCCGCGCCGCCGGCTTGCCGTACCGGATCAGGCCGACGCCCCAGTCGCAGTCCAGCACCGTGACATCCAGGTCCGGCCGGGTCGAGCGCAGGAAGACGATGGTCTTCCAGACGTCGCCGCTCCAGGCGAAGCGCAGCGGATACCGCCGCTTGAAATCCATGTAGTCCTGCGCCGGATAGCCGATCGATTCGGATTTCGGGTTGCAGTCATGGACGACGATGACGCCGGAGCCGCTCTGGAACCGCAGGATGTTCTCGATGTCGCGCAGGGTCTGCCGATAGGTGTGCAGGCCATCGACCAGGGCGACATCGACAGGGTTTTCCGCCAACAGCGCCTCGTTCCGGTCGAAGAATTCGTCGCTGCGCATCTCAAAGAAATGGGTATGGGCGGCGCGGCTCTCGCTGCGGGCCCGGCGGCGCGCCGACACCCTGAACTTGGGATCAACGGCGATCTTCCGCGTCGCGGCGATGCGCGAGAAGCAATGGCCCGTGAAGACGCCGATTTCGAGGTAGACGGAGCTGGCGAGGCGATCGAGACAGGCCTGCGCGATCGCGACCCGGTTGGTCAGCCTGTTCATATCTGCTCCATGCCACTGGCTCCAGACCCGGACGGGGTGGGTCCGAAGCTTGGCCGGACCGCGAAATCTGTGAAACCTGCTAACTGTGACAGGGTCCGGCCGAAGACACGGTCGCTGCCGGACAGAGTCGGCGGACTCGACTCCGGGGTCGTTCTTCTATAGAACAAAGAGAGAACAAACATCCCGGCGAGAACCCCGATGATCGCGAGATATGCCGCGTCGATGCCGATGGAGTCGCTGCGCCGAACCCCGCTGCGAAGCCCTGCCCGCCCGGAGATTCGAGGAGCCGCCCGCCCCATGCGTCCGATCCGGGACATCCGGTCCGAAGCCGACCTCGAGGATGCGGTGCGGCGGTGCGAGCTGCGCTGGCGCGCCCTGGAACAGGGCCTGCGCGAGGATGAGATCACGGCGCTGCTGTCGCTCGGCCTCGACCGGGCGGAAGCGCAGCTGCGCGCGCTCGGCCCCCACGATTAAGGCGGGACGGCGCCGGATGGCTGGGCTAAGAACGGCCGATCCCGATCGGAGTCCGTCATGGCCGAGCCCGACCTGTTCATCGACCGCGGCGCCACCTTCAGCGCCTGCCGGCGCTATCGCTATCTGTTGTGGCGGCGCTGGGACCAGTCGATCGCGCCGGCCAATTTCCTGCTGCTGAATCCGTCCACGGCGGACGAGATCAAGAACGATCCGACGGTCGAGCGCTGCGAACGCCGCGCCCGGGCCATGGGCTATGGCGGGCTGATCGTCACCAACGCCTTCGCCCTGCGCTCGACCGACCCGAAGGCTCTCTATGCCGAGGCCGACCCGGTCGGCCCGGACAATGCCGCGGCGATCGTCGAGGCCGCCCGGGCCGCGGCGCTGGTCGTCTGTGGCTGGGGCCGACATTGCGAGGCCGTGCGGCCCGGCTGGGGCCGGACGCTGCTGCGAATGCTGGCGGAGGCCGGGGCGGTGCCGCATGCCCTTGCCATCACCTCCGACGGCTCGCCCAAGCACCCGCTCTATGTCGGCTATGCCACCCAGCCGGCGCCGGTGCCGGCGATCTGACAGCCGAACGTGCGGCGCAGGCACAGGCGGCCTGACACCGCGGGATAAATCCCGCATGCGCGCGCTCCCGGCTCCCTCTACACTCTGGCCCAGGTGCCGTCCTTTCGGCGGCATCCTCGCCGGGCCGGTTGCACCCGGCGGATCGATCGGGGGGATCGATGCTCCAGGCTTCCAGGGACCGGCGCCCGCTCGCCAGCCGCGACCCGGCCGATCTGCGCATGCCCGGCCTGGCCGTGGCGCTGCACATCGTCGGCGTGCTGCTGTTCCTGGCCGGCCTGCTCGGTGGCTCCCTCAGCGCCATCAGGCTGTTCGGCGCCGCCGACATCCTCGGCCAGCTCTCTGCCCTGATCCCCGACCGGCCGGCCGACATGCTGGGGACATCGGATGCCCGCATCGCCGCCCTGGCCGACATGATCGGCGACGGGCCCGGGTTGCGCCGGCAGCTGGTGGTCCAGGCCTGGCTGATCGGCGGCGGCGCCGTCGCGGCGGGCCTGATCCTGTGGCTGCTCTGCGCCGGCCTGGCCTCGGCGCTGCACCGGCTGAACCGGATCGAGGCGCGGCTGAGCCGGCCCGGCTGACCGGCCGCGCTGAATCGGACCCGCTCGGCTTCGCTTTCACGGAGAGTTCACGACTTCTGTCCTATGTCAGGATCGCACCGGGTTGCCCGGGGGACCTCGAATCCGGAGACCGTGATGACCGGCGACAGACGCAGCGAACCGCGCGCCGCCCTCGTCCTATGGGCAGGCCGGTACCTGGAGCGTCTGACCCAGCCGTTCGACGACTGGGAAGCCGATAGCTTCCGGCGCGGCTGCAGCTTCCTGGCCCGCGGCCTGTCGATCGGCGCGGCCTCGTGCTGGCGGTCGATGACGCTGCCGCCGGATCGCCGCCACGAGGTCTATGCCGGCCCGATTGCGACGCGGTCCCTGACGGTGGCGGAGACGACCCGCATCCGCACAATGCTGGGCCGGATCGTCCAGGTCGAGGTGCCGCCCGAGAGTTGATACCGGGCGAAAAGGACTTCAGTGAACGTGCTGCAGGAATTCGCGGAAGCGTTCGCTCGGGGGATCCGACAGCAGCTCGACCGGTTTGCCGTCATGGACGAGCCGTCCGCCATCAACGAAAATCAGACGGGACCCGACGCGCTTGGCGAAGCCCATCTCATGGGTGACGACGACCATGGTCATGCCCTCGGTCGCCAGCGTCTGCATGACCTTCAGCACCTCCTGCCGCAGCTCTGGGTCCAGGGCCGATGTCGGTTCGTCGAACAGCATCAACTTCGGCTCGACGGCGAGTGCCCGGGCGATCGCCACCCGCTGCTGCTGCCCACCCGAAAGCTGCGACGGGTAATGCCCCATCCGCTCGCCCAGGCCGACCTTCTGCATCAGGGCGGCAGCGATCTCCCGCGCCTCGGCCTTGGTCCGGCCGCGGGCGCGGATCGGCCCGAACATTACGTTCTGCAGGGCAGTCAGATGGGGAAAGAGATTGAACTGCTGGAACACCATGCCGGCTTCGAGCCGGATGCGCCGCACGTCGCGCGTGGAGCCCAGCACGCTGATGTCGTCCACCCGCAGGTCACCGCCGCTGATCTTTTCCAGGACATTGATGCAGCGAAGCATCGTCGACTTGCCGGACCCGGACGGCCCGATGACGACCGCCACCTCGCCCCGTTCGATCGCGAGGTCGATGGGATGCAGCACCAGATGCGACCCGAACTGCTTCGAAGCCTGGCGGAATTCGATCATGCTCATGGCAGGCGCGTTCCCCGTTCGACAAAGCGAAGGCCGAAGGCGAGCAGGCTGATGACGATGAGATAGATCACCGCCACCGCCGTCCAGATTTCGACCGCCCGGAAGTTCGACGCCATGATCTCCTGGCCGCGCCGCGTCAGCTCGCCGACACCGATCACCAGGAAGATCGAGGTGTCCTTGACCACGCTGACGAGCTGGTTGCCCATCGCCGGCAACGCGCGCCGGACGGCGATCGGGGCGATGACATGGGCCAGGATCGACCGGAACCCCAGCCCCATCGCCATGCCGGCTTCCCGCAGCCCGACCGGCACGCTGTCGAGCGCGCCGCGCACGATCTCGGCATTGTAGGCGCCGGAGTTGATGATGAGCGTGATGATCGCCGCATTCGTCGCGCCGATGCGGATGCCCATCATGATCGGCAGCGCGAAGTAGATGAACATCACCTGCACCACGATCGGCGTGCCGCGGATCAGGGCAACATAGATCTGCGCCGGCACCACGGCCAGCCAGCCGCCATAGGTCAGGGCGACGCCGGTGAGAACGCCCAGGACGATGCCCCCGGCCAAGCCGACGATCGCGATCATCATCGTGAGCTGGAGGCCTTCCAGCAGGTCCGGCAGGGCGTCTAGGACCGCTGCCCAGTCGAAGGTCATGACGGGTCCCCGGTCAGAGGCGCCGGTGTCCGCGCCAGGGCAACCACCAGTTCGATTTCCAGCAGCCCCCCGCTGGGCAGGCTTGCGACCCCGATGGCGGACCGGGCGTGCCGCCCTGCATCCCCGAAGATCGCCAGCAGCAGCGCCGACGCCTCATCGAGCACGGCGGAGTGGCCCTTGAATCCGGGCACCGCGTTGATGAAGCCGCGCAGAAACAAGATGCGGGCAACCGTCCCCTCGCCCTCCACCGTGCCCAGGGTGCTCAGCGCCCGCAGAACGCAGGCCTGCGCCGCAGCCCGGATCAATTCGGCCGGCGTCCGGTCGTCCACCGGCCCCACGATCGTCTCATCGCCAACCCGGCTGACCTGGCCGCTGACATAGGCGATGCCGTCATGGACGATCACGCCGGTGTAGTTGCCGCGGGGCGACGGCGGCGACGGAAGCGCCAGGCCCAATGCCGCGAGCCGGTGGCCGAGCTGCGTCCTCATCGCCGGGCCTCGGGCTCTTCGAACCGGACGGCACCGCCAAGCCAGCAGCCGACGGCCTGGCCGCCGTCGAGACGGAAGCGGACCGAGATCTCGGACGGGCGCTGCATCGCCCGCCCCTGGCGAATGGTGATCGGGCGGTCCGACGCCATCACCATCCCGTTCGCGAGCAGGCCGAAGGCCAGGGCGGAGGCCGCGATGCCGGTGGCTGCGTCTTCCGGATAGCCCGAGGATCGCGGGAACTGGCGGGCATCGAACACCTGCTCACCCCTGTCGGATACTGCGTAGGGATACAGGCCGGTCGAGCCGATCCGGGTGCACAGCGCCTCCATCCGGGCGAAATCCGGCTGCAGCCCGTCCAACACCGCCACATCGGCCAGCGGAATCAGCGTCTTGACCCTGCTGGTGTGTGCATTCTGGATCGGATGGGGGCCGAGGTCGCCGGGACCGATGCCGAGAACGTCGAGGATATCGGCCTGGCTTTTATCCGCATCGGGCAGCGGCTCGACCGTGCCCACGGGCTGGGATATCTCGACGGTGGCGCCCTGGTCGGTCCGTGCGCGGATCCGGGCCTCGACCCGGCCGCTCCTGGTCCAGATCGCCAGGGTGTCGCCCGGCAGCCGGCCGAGCTGGTCGAGCAGCCACACCGCGCCGACCGTGGCATGCCCGCACATCGGCATCTCATGGTTCGGCACCCAGAACCGGAACGCGAAATCACAGTCCGTGCCCAATGGCGGCGGCAGCACAAAGCCGCTCTCATGGCCATAGGCCCGGGCGACCTCCTGCATTTCCGCATCCGACATCCCGGCGGCATCGATGACGATCGGCGCCGGGTTCCCGCCCCGCGGCCCGGCCGCGAACACGCTGACCAACCGAACCTGCGAATCCAGATGCATCGTCCCCATTGCCCCGCCATCGTCCAAGCGCAGAGATCGATCTGCTTCTGCTGACGATAGGGGTGCCGGCGGCCGTGCCGCGCGGCCGGACGGGCCCTAGATCTTGATCGGCCGGGCCACGCCTGTCCGGATATCGGATGGGGAGCGGCCGCTGACGCGACGCATGGCCCGGGCCAGGGCGGCGCCGCTTTCGAAGCCGACCCGGAACGCGATCTCACCGATCGGCAGGTCCGTTCCCTGCAACAGCTCGCGGGCCGTCTGCAGGCGGCTCCGCTGCTGGAATTCACCGATCGAGAGGCCGGTCCGCTCGCGGAACAGCCGCGTGATGTGGCGCCGGGACACGCCGAAGCGCTCCCCCAGGCTATCGAGCGGGATGTCCTGGTCGACATGCCCGGCCAGGAACGTCTTCAAATCCTCGACCAGCGCCATCCCGTGGTCCCGGTGCGAGGCGTTCGGCACCGCCTCGCCGGCCATGACTTCGGCGATGCACTGGACCAGAAGCGCAGATGACAGGGCGTGCCGGACGCTCGACTGGCCATAGGCCCCGGCGCCGTTCCGGGCCGAAAGCGCCTGCAGAGTCCGCACCGTGGGCGTCCGGCGCACCAGCAGCGTCGTCCGCGTCCGCCGGTGAAATTCGCTCAGCGAGCCGATCTGATGATCGAGCCGGCCGAGCGTCGCGCCGGTCACATAGATCGCCAGGTGGCTGTGCGCGCCGATACCGGCCTGCGTCTCATGCGCCCGGCTGGGGGGGACGACGGCGAAGCGGTCCTGCGACAGCCACGTCCCTTCGCGCCGGTCTTCGTGCTTGAGCTCCACCGTGCCGCTGCTCGGCAGAATGAACATGAGGCAATCGTGCCAATGCCAGGGCATGGCGTAGGCCCCGCTTCCCGACAAGGTGGCGTGCTCGTCATCGGCAGCGATCAGCCGGTCCGGATTCTCGGGGCGGCGGAGTTGTTCAAAGGATCGCAGCATCTCTCGGCTCAAGGTCGAAGATATGAGCCTAGCAGGATGCAAAGGGTCGGGGCAATCGAGGCCTGGGATACCGGCCCACCGCAGCCTGCAAACGCGAAAGGCCCGGAACAAGTCCGGGCCCTTTGCCGATATCCCTTCCGCAAGCTGGTGGGCGCAGTAGGGCTCGAACCTACGACCCGCTGATTAAGAGTCAGCTGCTCTACCAACTGAGCTATGCGCCCGCTTGCTTGGGACGGCCGGTGATATAGCTGCCGCCCGGCCGGGTTGCAACCCTTTCTTCACGAAAGGCTCAACCTTTGTCGTTATCCTCGCCGGGCGTGCCGGAAACCTGTCGGCGGGCGGCTTCCCGCTGCTGGCACTCCTGCAGGATGTCGCGGGCGATCGGTGCCGCGTATTCGCTGCCGCCGCCACCATGTTCGACGATCACCGAGCAGGCATAGCGCGGCGCGCCCAATGGGGCATAGGCGACGAACCAGGCATGTTCGCGTTGATCCCATGGCCAGTTGTCCGCATTCATGCCCGCGGCACGTTCGGCCATGGTGATGCGGCGGACCTGGCTGGTGCCGCTCTTGCCGCCCATCTCCATGCCCTTCTGCTTGATCTGCGACTTGCGGCCGGTGCCGCGGATCATCACCGCCATCGTGCCGTCGACGACCGTATCGATATGGCCCTTGGAGAAACCCATCGACGGAAAATCCGGCGTCTCGGAGTTCTGCTGGTCGCCGACAGCCAAGGACAGCCGGGGCACCACCGCCTTGCCGCCATTGACCAGTCGGGCGGTCATGGTCGCAAGCTGGAGCGGTGTCGCGAGAACATACCCCTGCCCGATGCCGGCGATCAGTGTCTCACCCTGCTGCCAGGCGGTGCCGATCGCCCCTTCCTTCCACGCCTTGTCCGGCATCAGGCCAGGGCGCTCATGCGGTAGGTCGACGCCCAGCTTTTCGCCGATGCCAAATTTTCGCGCGCCTTCTGCCAGCCGGTCGATGCCCAGCCGGCGCGCCATCTCGTAGAAATAGACATCGCAGGATTGCGCCAGTGCGTCGGTGATGGTCAGGCTGCCATGGCCCCCGCGCTTCCAGCAATGGAACCGATGGTCGCCGAGATCGACATAACCGGGGCAGCTGACCCGCTGATCAAGGCTGGTAACCCCTGCCTCCAGTGCCGTCGTCGCCACCGCAATCTTGAAGGTGGAACCCGGCGGATACTGACCGTTGATGCATTTGTTGTTGAGGATGCCGTAGGGGTCTTCGGCCAGCCGTCGCCAATCGGGCCCGCTGATGCCGTTGGGGAAGAGATTGGCGTCGTAGGACGGGTGCGAGGCCATCGCCAGCACGTCGCCATTGTGCACGTCCATGATGACGGCGGCGGCGCTTAATTCGGTCTTCAGCCGCTCCAGGACATAGCTCTGCAGGCCGAGGTCGAGTGTCAGCCGCACCTCCTGGCCCGTCTTGCCCTCCTCCCGGTTCAACTCGCGGATCACACGGCCGACGGCATTGACCTCGACCTGGCTGGACCCGGCGGTGCCGCGGAGCTCGGTCTCGTATTGCCGCTCGATCCCCGACTTGCCGATGCGGAACCCGGGCAGGCTGAGCACCGGCTCACCGGTCAGGTCGGCCTCGGCCACGGCACCGACATAGCCGATGATATGGGCGGTATCGACACCATGGGGATAGCGCCGGGATTCGCCGACCTCGATCGACAGGCCGGGCAGTTCCGGCCCGTTCACATCGATCCAGGAGACCTGCTCCCAGCTCAGGTTCTCCTTCACCGTTACCGGCACGAAGGCGCGGCGGCGCTTCATGTCGCGGGTGATGCGGGCGAAATCGACATCGGTCAGCGGCACGCTCTGCTTCAGCCGGCCGAGCACCGCCTGGATGTCCTTCGCCTCCTCCGCCACCATCACGACCCGGAAATTCTGGTCGTTGACCGCCAGCGGCTCGCCGAACCGGTCGGTGATCAGGCCGCGCGACGGCGCGATCAGCCGCATGTTGATGCGGTTCGAATCCGCCAGCACCTTGTAGCGGTCGCTCTGGTTGACCTGGAGGTAGTAGAGCCGCCCGCCGAGGATGCCGAGCAGGCCGAGCTTCAGCCCGCCGAGGGCCAAGGCACGGCGGGTGAAGCCGCGGGAGCGGTCGGCGTCGCGATCCATGCCTAATCCCCTGCCCGCAGGAAGCCGCGATGGACCTGGATGAACAGCCAGGCCATGGGCGGGAAGATGGCGATGGTCAGCACCGTCCGGATCAGGAGCGGCCTCAGCGGCGTGAAGGCGAGGTCATAGAGGCCGGCGCCGATCCATTCGAGCAGCCCGACCCCGGCTGCCACGACGACATAGCCGAGCCACAGCACCGCGAAGGGTCGCCCGACCAGGAATCGGCGCTGGCGCAGCAGCACCCATTGGCACAGCAGCAGGATCGCCGCATGCAGCCCGAGCGGCGAATCGGTCAGCACGTCGTGCAGTAGCCCGGTCAGGAAGATCAGCCACATCGGCATCAGGTCGGGGCGGTGGACACCCCAGTAATAGACCGAGGCCAGCGGCAGCATCGGCGCGATGGCGCTGTAATACGGCAGATGCGTCGGCGTCACGCCGATCAGCACCAGCATCAGCGTCACAGCACCAGGGGCGGCGTGGCGGGCGGCGAGGTCGAGTTTGTGCAGCAGGTCGTCGCCCGTCATTGCGCGAAGCCGGGCGCCGGCTGCATGGCCATCCCGGGATCGACCGCGCGAAAATCGACGACCTTGACGTAGTTGATCGCCTCGAGAGGTTCGATCGGCTGGATACGGATGGTGCTGTCCTGCGCCGCGGCGACGACGCCGATCGGCAGCCCGGCCGGGAACATGCCGCCGCTGCCGGAGGTGACGATGCGGTCGCCGACCCGGATCGACGCGTCGGGCGGCAGGTACAGGAGCCGCGGGCGGTCGGTGTTGTCGCCACCGATGATCGCGCGCTGCTGCGTGCGCTCGACCAGCACCGGGATGCGGGCGTTCAGGTCGGTGATCAGCAGCACCCGGGCGGAATGTTCGCCGGTCTGCACGATCCGGCCGATCAGGCCGCGGCCGCCGAGCACGGCCTGCCCGTCATGGATGCCATTGTCCGAGCCGATGTTGATGGTCAGGCTGCGGACGAAGGCGCCGCCATTGTCGGCGACGACCCGGGCCGTCAGGAAGGAATGCGCCGAATCGGGGCTGTAGTTCAGCAGGCTGCGCAGCGTCAGGTTCTCGGCCTCGAGCCGGAAGGTGACGTCCTGGTACTGCTGCAGCTCCGCCACCTCGTGCCGCAGCCGGGCGTTCTCGCCACGGATGTCGGACAGCGACTGGAACTCCGAAACGATCTGGGCGACGCTGGCGGCCGGGCGGGACATCGCGTCGAGGATCGGCGCCACGGCATCGACGATCCGGGCGCGGGCGCCGTCCAGCAGCACCGCATCGATCTTGCCGACCATCAGCAGGCTGACCGCAGCCAGCAGCAGCAGCCCGAAGGAGAATCGGTGCGCCACGGCCCTGAGCGCCGCGATGCGAACCGCCGGTCTGCCCCGTTGCATCACCCGCATGTCCCGTCCGTCAAAGACCGGTTCCAGCGGGGCGCCATGCAGCACCCCGCTATGATTTTACCATAACGCCCGTTTCAGATGTCAGTAAGCACTGATGAGGACCGGCTGCAGCGACCGATCCTCCAGCGCCCGCCCGGTGCCCAGCGCGACGCAGGACAGCGGGTCGTCGGCGATCGACACCGGCAGGCCGGTGGCATGGCGCAGCACGAGGTCGAGATTGCCCAGCAGCGCGCCGCCACCGGTCAGCACGATGCCCTTGTCGACGATGTCGGCCGCCAGCTCCGGCGCGGTATGCTCCAGCGCCACCTTGACCGCCTCGACGATCTGGCTGATCGGCTCGGACAGGCTTTCGGCGATCTGGCGTTCGGAGATCACCAGCTCCTTCGGCACGCCGTTCAGCAGGTCGCGGCCGCGGATCTCCATATAGCGCCCCTCGCCGTCTTCCGGCGGGGCGGCGGAGCCGATTTCCTTCTTGATCCGCTCGGCCGAGCCTTCGCCGATCAGGAGGTTATGGTTGCGGCGGATATAGGCGATGATCGCCTCGTCCATCTTGTCGCCGCCGACGCGGACCGAGCGCGAGTAGACGATGCCGCCGAGCGACAGCACCGCGACTTCGGTCGTGCCGCCGCCGATGTCGACCACCATCGAGCCGGTCGGCTCGTGGATGGGCAGGCCGGCGCCGATGGCGGCGGCCATGGGCTCGTCGATCAGGCCGACGCGGCGGGCCGAGGCGTTCAGGCAGCTGTCGTTGATGGCGCGGCGTTCAACGGCGGTGGCGCCGGACGGCACGCACACGATCACCTTGGGGTTCACGAAGCCCTTGCGGTTGTGAACCTTGCGGATGAAGTACTTGATCATCTCCTCGGCCACTTCGAAGTCGGCGATGACCCCGTCGCGCATGGGGCGGATCGCTTCCATGTGGCCGGGCGTGCGGCCCAGCATCTGCT
>NZ_JBYRFX010000143.1:0-2453 GCF_057815775.1 Inquilinus sp. | reverse complement strand
CCCGTTCTTCGCCATCACCCTGCTGGCGGCGCTGCAGGCGATCCCGACCGACTATTACGAGGCCGCGGCGATCGACGGCGCCACCGCCTGGCAGCGCTTCGCCAAGATCACCATCCCCTTCCTGGCGCCGACCATCGCCATCACCGTGCTGCTGCGCACGATCTGGATCGCGACCTTCGCCGATTTGATCTGGGTGATGACCAATGGCGGCCCGGCCAATTCGACCAACATCCTGTCGACCTACATCTTCAGCCAGGCCTTCACCCGCCTCGACTTCGGCTATGCCTCGGCGGTCGCGACGGTGCTGCTGCTGCTGCTCCTGATCTATGCCGGCATCCTGATCCGGATGCGCAAGAGCCTGCTGGCGGGGCAATGACATGAACATCGTCGGACGCTCGCCCCTCGGCCGCTTCACCAGCCGCACCGGCTTCACCCTCGCCATCGGCGCCTATCTGCTGTTCGCGCTGTTCCCGCTGTACTGGCTGATCAAGATCTCGGTCACCCCGACCCAGCTGCTGTTCTCCGAGGGCGTCACCTTCTGGCCGTCGGAATGGACGATGGCGAATTTCAGCTCGGTGCTGACCGGCAGCAACTTCCCGCGCTACTTCCTGAACAGCGTCATCGTCTCGCTGTCGACGGCGGCGGTGGTCACGGTCTGCGCCTCGGCCTCCGGCTACGCCTTCTCGCGGTTCCGCTTCCGGGCCAAGCCGGCGATGATGTTCCTGCTGCTGCTGACCCAGACCTTCCCGCTGGTGATGATCATCGCCCCGGTCTACCGCCTGATGGCGCCGCTGGGGCTGACCAACAATCTGCTCGGCCTGATCGTCATCTACAGCGCCTTCAACGTCGCCTTCGCCACCTTCCTGATGCAGTCCTTCTTCGATTCGATCCCGAAGGATCTGGAGGAGGCGGCGATGATCGACGGCTGCAACCGCTTCCAGGCGCTGCGCCGGGTGATCCTGCCGCTGACCCTGCCGGGCATGGGCGCGACGCTGGGCTTCGTCTTCACCGCGGCGTGGAGCGAGCTGCTGTTCGCCCTGATGCTGATCAGTTCGGACAACCAGAAGACCTTCGCCGTCGGCCTGCTGACCTTCGTCGCCAAATTCGGCGTCGACTGGGGCCAGATGACCGCGGCCTCCGTGCTGGCGCTGATCCCGGTCTGCATCTTCTTCGCCGTGATCCAGCGCTATCTCGTGCGCGGCCTGACCGCCGGCGCGGTCAAGGGATGATCCCTCCGGGCTGATCCCTCCGGCCGGGGCTTGAACCCGGCCCGGAAAGGTTCCAGCCTGGGTCGTTCCCACAATGAGAGACCCGGCCATGCCGCAGCACCTTCTGCCTGCCTCGCCCGAGACCTGTGCCTGGGGATATTTCGATGCCGCGCGGGCGCCAGTGCTGACGGTCGACAGCGGCGACACCGTCGTCATCGATTCGGTGTCGGGCCCGCCGGAGGTGCTGCCCAAGGGCGATTTCCACATCCCGCCCGAGCTGTACGAGATCCATGAGCGCTGCGATCGCAGCACCCCCGGCCACATCCTGACCGGCCCCGTGGCCGTCCGCGGTGCCAAGGCCGGCCAGGTGCTGGAGGTCCGCATCCTCGACGTCGCCCTGCGCCAGGACTGGGGCTACAACGTCATCCGGCCGCTGGCCGGCACCCTGCCCTATGATTTCGAGGAAACCCGCCTCCTCAACATCCCGCTCGACGCCGCCGCGGGTACCGCCCGGCTGCCCTGGGGCCTCGACCTGCCGCTGCATCCGTTCTTCGGCGTCATGGGCGTGGCCCCGCCGAAGGGCTGGGGCCGGATCAGCTCGATCCAGCCGCGCGCCCATGCCGGCAACATCGACAACAAGGAGCTGGTGGCGGGCACCACCCTGTACCTGCCGGTGTTCAACGACGGCGCCCTGTTCTCCTGCGGCGACGGCCATGGCGCCCAGGGCGACTGCGAGGTCTGCATCACCGCGATCGAGACCGCGCTGCGCGGCACCTTTCAGCTGATCGTCCGCGACGACCTCTCCTTTGCCTATCCGCGGGCGGAGACCCCGACCCACCACATCACCATGGGCATGGACCCCGACCTGGACAAATGCGCCGTCATGGCGCTGCGCGACATGATCGTGCTGCTGGGCGAGACCGCCGGGCTGTCGCGCCACGACGCCTACACCCTGTGCAGCCTGGCCGGCGACCTGCGCATCACCCAGACCGTCAACGGTTGCAAGGGCGTGCACATGATGATGGCGAAGGACCTGCTGCGCCGCTGATCGGGAGTCAGTCGCCCTCGATCGACACGCCCTTCAGCCGGATCAGCCCGTCCGGCGTCGGCGCGAAGCCCTTCACGGCCTTGGCCAGCGCGTAGATCCAGGGCTGGTGGAACAGGTAGATCATCGGCATCTGGTCCTGCAGCACGGCCTGCGCCTGGTCGTACAGCGCCTTGCGTGCGGCCGGGTCGGTGATCGTC
>NZ_JBYRFX010000142.1:0-5022 GCF_057815775.1 Inquilinus sp. | reverse complement strand
GATGCCGCAGCCCTGGTATTTCAGCGCCACCTGGGCCGCGCCCAGGCTGTAGGCGCCGGGCAGGGTCCAGCCCGGCATTGGCAGGATGCGGTCGGTGGCGCCGGTGGCGAGGATCAGGTGGCTGTAGGGCAGGCGGCTGGTACGCCCGTGCTGCAGCAGGTCCAGCGCCCCGGCCTCGATGTTCCAGATCAGCGTGTCCGGGCGATAATCGATGGTTGGCGCCAGGTCGTCGATGGTCCGGTGCAGCACCGCGGCCTTCGCCGCCTCGGTGCCGTACAGTGTCTTCGCGTCGCGGGTGAAGCCGTCGGGCTGGCGGCGGTAGATCTGGCCGCCGCCCTTGGCCGCCTCATCCACCAGCACCGGCCGCAGCCCGGCCGCGGCCAGGGCCTCGGCGGCGCGGATGCCGGCCGGGCCGGCGCCGACGATGACGGGGAGGATCTCGCCGCTCATGCCGGCTCTCCGGTCACCAGGCGCATGCCCTCGGCCACGGTGGTGGAACAGGCGCGGAAGCGCCTTCCGTCCTCGGTCGCCACCCAGCAATCCTGGCAGGCGCCCATCAGGCAGAAGCCGGCGCGGGGGTGGCCCGAGAATTCCGACCGCCGCAGCCGGTCGGCGCTGGTCAGGATCGCGGTCAGCACGGTGTCGCCGGCCAGCGCCGTGGCCGGGCGGCCGTCCAGGCGGAAGCGGATCTCGGGCCGGCCGGTCTCGGCCAGGCGGGTCAGGATGGGCATCGGGAGGATCCGGTCACTGGCGGCCGACCAGGATGCGGTCGAGGCCGTAAAGGCGGTCGAGCACGACCATGGCGATGGCGGTGACGGCGACCATCAGGGCCGACACCGCGGCCATCATCGGGTCGATCGATTCCGTCGCATACATGTACATCCGCACCGGCAGAGTGACGGTGGCGGGGGAGGTGACGAAGATCGACATCGTCAGCTCGTCGAAGCTGTTGATGAAGGCCAGCAGCCAGCCGCCGGCGACGCCGGGCAGGATGATCGGCAGGGTGATGCGGCGGAACACGGTAAAGGCATCGGCGCCGAGTGACGCCGCGGCCTGTTCGGTCGACCGGTCGAAGCCGATCAGCGCGGCGATCACCAGCCGCAGCGCATAGGGCGTGATCACCACGCTGTGCGCCAGCACCAGCCAGAAGAAGCTGCCGGCGGCGCCCATCTCGGAGAACAGCTGCAGCAGCGCCACGCCCAGCACCAGGTGCGGAATCAGCAGCGGCGACAGGAACAGGGCGTTCAACGCGTCACGGCCGGGGAACTGGTAGCGGGTGGTGGCGATGCCGGCCGGCACCGCGATCGCGGTCGACAGCGTCGCCGCCATGGTCGCCAGCCACAGGCTGTTCCAGAAGGATTGCAGGAAGTCCGGATGGTCGAACACCGCCTGGAACCAGCGCAGCGAAACGCCCGATGTCGGCAGGCTCAGCGTGTTCTCCGGCGTGAAGGCGACCAGGCAGACGATCACCAGCGGCGCCAGCATGAACGCCGCGACCAGGGCATGGAAGACGAGGGCGAGGGGGCCGTTGCGGGTCATTGGCGCCGCCTCACCCGAGGCTCTTCCGGTATCGTCCTTCGACGATCCGGTTGTAGCTGAGCATGATCGCCAGATTGGCCAGCAGCAGGATCACCGCGATGGCGGCGCCCAGCGGCCAGTTCAGCGAGTTCAGGTATTCGTCATAGACCACGGTCGCGACCATCTTCAGCCGCCGGCCGCCGAGCAGGCCGGGAATGGCGAAGGAGCTGGCGGCGAGGCCGAACACGATCAGGCTGCCGGAGAGGAGGCCGGGCAGCACCTGCGGCAGCACCACCCGGCGCAGCACCGTGCCGTGCGACGCGCCGAGCGACAGCGCCGCCTGCTCGGTGGCCGGGTCCAGCTTCTGCAGCGAGGTCCAGACCGGGATCACCATGAAGGGCAGCATCACATGGACCAGCGCCACCACCACCGCCGTCTCGGTGTACAGCAGCCGGACGCGGCCGAGGCCGAGCGCCTGCAGCGCGTCGTTCACCACGCCGGTCGGGCCCAGCAGCATGCTCCAGCCGAAGGCGCGGACCACGACCGAGACCAGGAGCGGCGCCAGCACCACCAGCAGGAAGATCGACCGCCAGGGCTTGCGCATCCGGCTCAGCACATAGGCCTCGGGCGCGCCCAGCACGGCGCAGATCAGCGTGGTCAGCGCCGCCAGCCGGAAGGTGCGCAGGAAGATGCCGTAGTAGTACGGGTCGGTCAGAACCGTCAGGTACTGGCCGGTGGTCCAGGCCGCCTGCACGCCGGTGGCGTGGTCGTAGACATGGAAGGACAGCACCAGGGTCAGCGCCAGCGGCGCGATCACCAGCGCCGCGAACAGCAGCGTCGCCGGGGCCGCCATCGCCGTGACGGCCAGGCGCGGGGTGGTGGCCGCGGCCGCACTCACGACACGGTCTCCGCCTCGGCCTCGCGCAGCACCCGGATCATGCCGGGCGCCCAGTCGATGCCGGCCTTGGCGCCCTCGGCCAGCGGCTCCTCGCCCAGGTTGGGCGCGGCGACCAGCAGCTCCCCGGCCGGGCTGTCCAGGTGGTACAGCCACTGGCTGCCGAGGAAGTAGCGGCGGGTCACCGTGCCGGGCAGGCGGCCGGTGCCGGCGGCGCCCAGCACCAGCTTCTCCGGCCGCAGGCACAGCAGCACCCGGGCGCCGGCCGGCAGCCCGTCGCCCGGCACCTCCAGCGTGACCGCGCCGACCGTCACCCGGGCGGTGGTGCCGGGCTGGGCCACCACGCCGTCCAGCAGGTTGGCTTTGCCGACGAAGTCGGAGATGAAGCGGCTGCGCGGATGCTCGTACATCCGGTAGGGCTGGTCGATCTGGGTGATCCGGCCCCGCTCCATCACCACCACCCGGTCGCTGATCGACAGCGCCTCGGACTGGTCGTGGGTGACCATGATCGTGGTGGTGCCGGTTCGGCGCTGGATCTGGCGCAGCTCGAACTGCATCGCCTCGCGCAGCTTTGCGTCCAGGTTGGACAGCGGCTCGTCCAGCAGCAGCACCGGCGGCTCGATCACCAGGGCGCGGGCCAGGGCGACGCGCTGGCGCTGGCCGCCGGACAGGGCGCGGGGATAGCGGTCGGCGAGGTGGTCGAGATGGACCAGCGCCAGCGCCTCGGCCACCCGCTTCGCCCGTTCGGGCTTGGCGACGCGGCGCATCTCCAGCCCGAAGGCGACGTTGTCGGCCACGGTCATGTGCGGGAACAGCGCGTAGCTCTGGAACACCACGCCCAGGCCGCGCCGGTTCGGCTTCACCGTGGTCAGGTCGCGCCCGTCCAGCAGGATCTGCCCTGATGTCGCCGGCACGAAGCCCGCAATCATCTGCAGCGTCGTGGTCTTGCCGCAGCCGGAGGGCCCGAGCAGCGAGACGAACTCGCCACGCTCCACCGTCAGGTCGAGATCGGCGACGGCGGCGACATCGCCATACAGCTTCGAGATCCGTTCGAGACGGAGAAAGGTCATCGCTGTCTCCCTGGCACACCCTGGCGCGGCCGATCTTGGTTCCGTTGAACGGAAGGCGCCGACACGCCATTCCAGAAGACTCTTTCGATCCGGAGAGTCAAGGCGACATTCCATTTTCTGCGGAGTATTGTGATTTAGATTCCGGATAACGGAATCTTCTATGCCGATATGATCTTGAGATTCCGGAAATGGCGAAATCGAGCGAGACCCTTTCTCCCGGCAAAAGCCTGCAGCGCGGCTTCGCCGTCCTGCGGGTGCTGGCCGATGCGGGCGGCGAGGGGGCGAAGCTGATCCGCATCGCCGAAGCCGCCGGCCTGACCCAGGCCACGGTGCACCGGCTGCTGCAGGCGCTGGTGGCGGAGGGGATGGTCGAGCAGGACGAGCGCAGCCGGATCTACCGGCTCGGCATCGATTTCTTCGCCCTGGCGGCACGGGCCGGCAATCCCGGCAATCTGCGCGATTTGTGCCGGCCGGTGCTGCAGCGCCTGTCCGCCATGCTCGGCGACACCGTGTTCCTGCTGGTGCGCACCGGCTTCGATGCGCTGTGCCTCGACCGCAGCGAAGGCCTGTTCCCGATCCGCTCCCACACCGGCGACATCGGCGGCCGGGTGCCGCTCGGCGTCGGGCAGGGGGCGCTGGTGATCCTGGCCTTTCTGCCGGAGGCGGAGCGCGAGGAGGTCATCCGCTTCAACGTCCCTCGCCTGATCGGCCAGGGCGTGATGGACGAGGTCTATCTGCGCACCGAGATGGCGAAGACGCGTGCGGCTGGCTATGCCACGCGGCGGGATTTCATCCTGCCCGGCATGGGTGGTGCGGCTGTGCCGATCCTTGATCGCGACGGCCGGGCGGTGGCGGCGCTCAGCATCGGCACGATCTCCGAGCGGCTGGGCGACGACCGGCTGCCGACGGTGATCGAGATCCTGAAGCGCGAGGCCGACGCGATCGGGCCGCGGGTCAATCCGTTCGACCCGGCCCTGCGCCGCCCGGCGCAGCTGCTGGGCAGCGCCCCGAGGTGAGGTGGAGCCAGCGGCTCTGCTTGACTTGATGCCGATGGGATAGTCGGCTGGCCTAGACCCATCACGATCCGAGGATGCCTCGATGTCCCTTCCGCCCTTCGCCCCCGGTCCCGCCCGCCTGGCCTGGAGCCCGTCGCCGGAGCTCGGCGCGCTGGGCAAGGCCCGCGGCGCGGTGCTGATCCCGACCGGCGCGGTCGAGCAGCACGGGCCGCATCTGGCCACCGGCGTCGACATCTGGCTGGCGACCGCGGTGGCGCTGGGCGTCGCCGGGCGGGACCCGTCGATCCGGGTGGCCGAGCCGATCTCCTACGGCTCCTCGGCGCATCACGTGGCCTTCCCGGGCACCATCAGCCTGCGGCCGTCGACCTTTATCGCCATCGTGGTCGATGTCTGCCGCTCGCTGGCACGCGACGGTTTCTTCCCGATCCTGCTGAACGGCCATGGCGGCAACCGCGGCGCGCTGCAGGTCGCGGTGTCCGAGCTCGGCGCCGACGGCATCCGCAGCGCCGCCTTCTCCTATTTC
>NZ_JBYRFX010000141.1:0-10258 GCF_057815775.1 Inquilinus sp. | reverse complement strand
TCGCCATGGCGCTGCGCGCCTCGCGATGACGGTGCAGGATGGGCAAGGCCGCCCCAACAGCGCGTTCAGCCCGGGTTGATGGCCGCGAAGGTGGCATCGTAGCGCCCGTCCCGCTCGGCCGATCGCCGGGCGCGGTCGCGTGCGACCAGCACCTCGCCGCGAGGGTGATCGCCGCGCTCCAGCAGTTGCATCACCTCCGCGACATAGGCATCGACCGGCACGGCGCGTGGATCGGACGCCTGCTGCACGCCCGTCAGCGCTGTCTGCACATAGGGCGGCGCCAGTTCGAGCACTTCGACCGGGACATGGCGGAGCTGGTGCCGCAGCGACTGCAACCAGGAGTGCAGGAAGGCCTTGCTGGCGCAATAGGCCGGGAAGTCGGCGCGGGGCACGAAGGCGAGGCTGGAGCTGGTCGCCATGATCACAGCACCCGGCCGCCCCTTCAGGACCGGCAGCAGCGCCGCCGTCACGCGCAGCACGCCCAGGATGTTGGTCTGCACGATCGCCTCGGCATCGGCGGCGTCCCAGCCATCGGCCGCCATGTCCTCCGCCCGCGAGATGCCGGCATTGGCGATGAGCACATTGAGGTCGGGGAAGCGGGTGCGGATATTGGCCGCGAAGCGGGACACCGACAGCGGGTCGTCGAGGTCGAGCGGCAGCCCGACCAGGCCGGGCCGGCCTGCCGTGACCTGATCCAGCAGGGCCTGCCGCCGCCCGGTGATGATGACGCGGTTGCCGCGCGCATGCAGCGCTTCGGCCAGCGCCCGGCCGATGCCGCTGGTGCCGCCGGTGACAAGAATGGTGTTGCCTGACATCTTCATGGTCGTTGCCTTTCAGGATGGGGGAAAGGCGACGGCACCCCCGGCCGCAGGCACGCCCGGGACGACAACCGGCATCACGGCGAGGACAAGCCCTGCCGTAAGCGATATCTCGAACGGATTTGCAACTGCAGAGCAGGAGAGTGAGAGCATACCGCCGCGCCTTTTGCCTCGAGATCTCCCTGCTGGGACCTTCTCGACCAAGGACGCGTTGGATGACGGTAACGCCTACGGCAGCACCATGATTGCGGCTGCGAGCGGATGGTTAACGGGGCGGGCTGCAATCGTCAAGCGCCCGCCCGGCTCTCGCCCTGACAGGGCGGCCGGACGGGCGGCGGCAGGTCAGGCGCCCCTGCTACCCGACGGGTCGGATGTAGGCACACACTAGATAGCCGCGGAAGCCGGCGATGCTGGGGGAATCATCGGTCAACACCCCGGGGATCGGGCTGGCGGCGCTCCAGCTGCCGTCGCTACGATCGAGGGTCATGTGCCAGATCTTGTCGTCATTGGCGCCGCGGTAGACGCAGTGCAGCTTGCCGCCCACGACAGCCAGGCTGGGGGCACCCTCTGCCTCGTGGCCTGGAATCGTGCGGTCGCCTTCCCAACTGCCGGAGGCCGTTCTCTTCGTCCACCACAGGCCTTTGTTGGAACCATGGCCCCTGAAGACGCAATGCACGACGCCATTGAACGTAGCCATGGCAGCCGCCGCGGAGGACATCGCACCGATCTTGGTTCCGCCCTGCCATACATCGTTCGAACATTCGATAGAAATCACCTCGTCCGCGGTGGATTCGGAGCCCCCCGTACCGTCCGACACATACATACCGAGAAGCATCGATTGATCGGGACTCGGCGCAATTGCCGGCGTGAAGGCGACAGCAGAAGCCAAGCTGCGAGAGTGTCTATGACGCCAACTCTTGCTTGCCGGACTGTAAGTCACTTCGCGGAAAAAGTGAGGATCGTCGGGACGCGGAGCCACAAGATGGATCGTCTCTCCATTGCCCATGGTGACCCCCGATGGGCCACCCCGCACATACTTCACGTTTCCAGGCTCCACCTCAGCCTTGCCTGACCACGAGTCGATGTCATAGTCGCAGATGCTCAGGCGGAGATTGTCATCCAGGAAGACGCAGTAAAGCTTGGACGGCTCTGGGTTCGCATAGGGCGCCACAAGCCGATATTCTCGGCCAGTAAAAGTCAAATTCATGTGTTTATGCCATCCCGTGGATCCCATCAGACAGCTATGAAGCTGACCCTTCTTTTGAATTCTGGCAGTCACATGCAGTTTATAATGCGCGTCACCCTGGCCTTTGAAATCAAATGATTGGCCGACCCCCCCCATACTCGCCAGCGCGGCCGCATCGAATGCAAATTCGCGCTTCTGGATCAAATCGTCCTTGCCGATCAGCCAGTTCAGCAATTCGCCGAGCAATGCGCCGACGAGGCCGATCAGCGCAGCCAGGCCTGCCCCATCGTCATTTCCGCCATCCATGGACATGCTGGCGCAGTCGACGCAAAATTCCGCGACATCGGCCAGCGCATTCCGGATGTCGTCCCAGAAGCTGCCTCTATCTTTCTCCCAGCACTCCATATGCGCCATGACCGTCTTGTTCACCGTGCCTCGGAACCAATAGGTGTCGGCCGGGAAGTGACGCTCGGAGCCATTGTCGATGCCGCCATATTCGCCCGAGGCGTATGTGTTTTCGATGCCGGTATCACTACCCGCAGCCGCCATCCAATAGATCTCGTCACTGGGGCCGAAGTGCGAATCTCCGGTCCGGCGGATGCATTTGAATTGTTTCAAGTACAAGCGGGCAGACATCGTAGCGTCGGATTTCCCCTCCGCCGGAGAACCGGTGAACACGGTCAGCCCGCCGCCATATTCCTGCATGCCGGCGAGGAATTCGGGGCTGTCGAAGTCCCGCCCGTCCTTCAGGTCGTCCACCTTGACCAAGCTGAAATTCGGCTGCGTCATCACCTGACGGCCCAGGGCCGGCAAATCGGCCAGCAGTTCCGCCCGGCCGTAGTCGGCAGTGACCGGCAGCGATGCCACCTGCGGCGCGAACAGGCGCGGGCCGCCGGCCCGGGTCTGCGCCGCGCTGAAACCATGGGCCGCGGCGGCAACCTCGTCGGCCGGCAGCAAGCGGTGCAGCGCGTCATGCAGCAGCGTCTCCAGGTCGGTCAGCGTGCCGCCCTGGGCCTTCTTCTCGACGGCGTGCAGCGCGACGCCGAACAGCAGGTTGGTCGCCGCCCCGTGCTGGATGTCGCGGGCCGTGGTGGTGCCGTCGAACACGGCCTGCAGCCGCGCCGTACGCTCGGCCGGTGTCGAATTCCATTGAACCATGATGGAGCCTCCCCGGAATGGACATGCCTGGTCGAGCGCCGAAGACGGCGCGGGTCGGTGGCATTGTTGGACTGTTACAGTGCTGTGACTTGTCTCGGCGCGCTCAATAGTGCGGATGCGTCAGAATAGATCGATAAAATACAGTACAATTGCGATATGTGCGCGCATATCATAGTATGCGCGCCAATCAGTCCTTGAGCAAGCGGGAGCGGTGAATCCCGCCTGCACCTGCAGACTTCGGACAGCGCGAGATGCCCGGCGGATGATGTAGATGCGAGGCGGACCTAGGGCGGGTGATGTCCGGTCGGAGAGACCGGCTCTTCTCTCAGTATGGCAGCCCGGACGGCCGGACCGACGGGATAGAACAGCCGGCCGGCTCTCAGCCGGATATCGTCCTCATCCGGGGGGCAGCGCCAATAGCCCAGCAGCGCATCCTGCCGCGTCGGCGGCGGCCAATCGGCGGGCGCCATGATCGAGAAACCGGTTGGGGTCGGGCATTGCGCAGGCCCGGTGTCCGCCGAAGCCACGCCCGAACCGCCACAGCCGAGAGCGACGAGAACGGCGATCCCCGCTTGCCGGAACCGAAGCATTCCCCGATCCGAGTATCGCGGGAGTCCGGGCCGGCTCTTAGATCCATCCCCCATCCACGACATAGGTCTGGCTCGTGCACATCCTTGAGTCGTCGGAGGCCAGGAAGGCGACCATGCGGGCGATGTCGATCGGTTCGACGAAGGCCTTGATGCATTGCGCATCCATCACCTTCTGGATGTACTCCGGCGTGTACCACAGCTTGACCTGCCGCTCGGTCTTGACCGCGCCGGGCAGCACGCAGTTGACGCGGATGCCTTCCGCCCCCAGGTCGCGCGCCAGGCTGCGGGTCAGCCCTTCGATCGCCGCCTTGGCGGTGGTGTAGGCCGGCATGCCGCCCATCCCGGCGCGCCAGGAGATCGAGCCGAAATTGATCACCGAGCCGCCGCCGGCGTCGCGCATCGCCGCCCGCACCGCCTGCACCGTGAAGAACTGGTGCTTCAGGTTCACCGCCAGCCGCTCGTCCCAATAATCCGGCGTCACCTCGTCGATGCTGTGGCGCTGGTCGTGGCCGGCATTGTTGACCAACACGCGGATCGGGCCGACTGCGGAAACCGCCGCCCGCACCATGGCGCGCAGCGCATCGATGTCGCGCAGGTCGCAAGGCAGGAAGGTCGGCGCCGCCAGCCCGTCTTCCTTCAACAGCTCGACCAGCGCGCGGGACGAGTCCGTGTCGATGTCGCAGAACACCACCCGGCTGTACTGGCGGGCGAAATGCTCGACCAGCGCCGCGCCGATGCCGGAGCCGCCGCCGGTGATCAGCACGGCACGGTCCTGCAGGCTGGAATAGAGCGTGGTCTCGGTCATGATGTGAGCCAGGTTGAGGTCGGGGGGGTATCGGGTCGGGCCGCAGGGCGCGGCCGATCAGTCGCGCACCAGCTTCAGCCGCCGCTCGAACATGTCCAGCACATCGGCCAGGGTCTTGCCGCGGCGGACCCGGTGCTTGCCTTCATACACGCAATATTCCGGCTCCTGCGCGCCCATCACCTTGGCAATGCCGTAGAGCGGCTTGTCCTGGCTGTGCCGGAACACGCTGAACACCGCGGCACCGACCCCGTGATCGATCGCATAGTCCCGCCATTCGCCGGAGGCCACGCGATCGAAATAGAGGCCGAGGAGCTGAGCCAGCTCGACGCGGTTGAAGTAGACGCGGCCGCGACGACGCCGCTGCTGGGAGAGATCGAGAACCTGCGACATGCCGCCGAAAGCGAAGCCTCGACACTGTTGAGTCGTTCCGACGAGTGTTCGACAAATCCGGGCGTTCGTCCAGCCGCTGCGCGCAGGCTGCGACGCCCCGCCCCGCCGGGGCCCATATTGCCGCCTTATCCTTGCCACACCGCTTGGCCACACCGCTTGGCCAACACCGCCCGGATTGTCTTCCCGGGATCAATCGTCTAGGTAAGGCGGCTCGGCGAGACCATGCCGAGGCTGCGCCCTGTCCGGAATCCTGTGATGACCGATATCTTTCGCGAAGTCGACGAAGCCCTGCGCGAGGATCGCGTCAAGGCGATCTGGGACCGCCACGGCCGGCTGATCATCGCCGGTGCGGTGATCATCGTGCTGGTGAGCGCCGGCTTCGTCGGCTGGCGCAGCTACAGCCAGAGCCAGGCGCAGTCGCAGACCCGCGCCCTGGTCGATGCCCAGGCCCAGGCCGCCGCCAAGCCGGCGGATGCCGCCGCGATCTATGGCGCGGTGGCCGCCGACAGCAGCGCCGACCGCGCCGCCCTGGCCCGGCTGATGCAGGCCCGGGCCGATCTCGACGCCGGCAAGCGCACCGATGCCGCCGGCGTCTACCAGCAGATCGCCGACGCCAGCGGCACCAACCCTGTTATCCGCGACCTCGCCAAGCTGTATTCGGTGATGGCGCAGGCCGATGACGCCGACCCCGCGGCGCTGACCCAGGAGCTGGCGCCGCTGGCCGCCGACGGGTCGCCCTGGCGGGCACTGGCGCGCGAGCAGCAGGGCCTGCTGGCCCTGAAGCAGGGCGATACCGCCAAGGCGCATGAGATCTTCGACGCGTTGGCCAAGGACCCGGAATCGCCCCAGGGCGTGCGGTCGCGGGCCGAGCAACTCCTCAGCGTTTCCAGCAATTGAGGGATAACTCCATGCGGCGACGCACTCTGCTGCCCCGGATCTCCATCCTCGCGCTTGCCGCCGCCCTGAGTGCCTGCGGCTGGTTCGGGGGCGACGACAAGGTGCCGTTGCCGGGTGAGCGGATCTCCGTCATCAACCGCACGGAGGGGCTGGAGCCCGATCCCGCCGCCGGGCAGCCGGCGATCCTGCCGGCGATCCGCACCGACACCGAATGGCGCAACCCGGGCGGCGCGGTCAACCACGCCAACGGCAACCTGCAGCTGGCAATTCCGTTCCAGCGGGCCTGGAGCACCAGCGTCGGCACCGGCGGCAGCCGTGCCACGGCCCTGCTGACCGGCCCGGTGATCGGCGACGGCCATGTCTATGTCACCGACGCCTCCGGCCGGCTGAATTCGATCGATGCCGCCACCGGCCGGTCGAACTGGCGGGTGCGGGTGTCCGACCCGGACCAGGACGGCAGCCCGATCGGCGGCGGCGCCGCCTATGCCGACGGCGTGGTCTACGCCACCACCGGCTTCGGCGAGGTGGTCGCGGTCGACCCGAAGAGCGGCGGCCTGATCTGGCGCACGCCGGTGCCCGGGCCGGTGCGCGGCGCGCCGACCGTGACCCAGGGCCGCGTCATCGTCATCACCATCGACAACCAGACCGAAGTGCTGGATGCCAAGACCGGCACCAAGGTCTGGAACCATTCCGGCATCCCCGAGGCCTCCGCCCTGCTCGGCGCCGGCAGCGCGGCCGTCGACGCCGGCGTGGTGGTGGTCCCCTATTCCTCCGGCGAGTTGTTCGGCCTGCGGATCGAGAACGGCCGGCCGGTGTGGTCGGCCAATGTCGGCGGCGGCACCAACCGCGCCGCCGGCGCCCTGGCCGGCCTGGCCGACATCACCGCGATGCCGGTGGTCGATGGCGACCTGGTGGTCGCGATCAGCCATGGCAACCAGGCGGTTGGCCTGGACATGCGCACCGGCGCCAGCGTGTGGGAGCAGGCGATCAGCGGCACCCAGATGCCCTGGGTCGCCGGCGACACGATCTACCTGGTCAACACCGACGGCGTGGTGATCGCGCTGACCCGCAACACCGGCAAGGTGCGCTGGACGCGGGAGCTGGACCGCTGGACCGACCCGGAGGAGAAGACCGGCCCGGTCACCTGGACCGGCCCGGTCTTGGCCGGCGACACCCTGGTTTTGGCCAGTTCCACCGGCCATGGCGTGCTGATTTCGCCGAAGACCGGCGAGATCACCGGCCATTTCGAGTCCGACGAGACGCGGATTGCCCCGGTCGTGGCCGGCGGAACGCTGTATATTCTCAGCACGGACGGCACCTTGACCGCCTATCGCTGAGACAGAACACCGTATGCCCTTCACCATCGCCATCATCGGCCGGCCGAATGTCGGCAAGTCGACCCTGTTCAACCGGCTCGTCGGCAAGCGCACAGCACTGGTCGACGACCTGCCGGGGGTCACGCGCGACCGGCGCATCGGCGATGGGCAGCTGGGCCATCTGACCTTCCGCGTCATCGACACCGCCGGGCTGGAGGAGGCGTTCGACGACAGCCTGGAAGCGCGGATGCGGCAGCAGACCGAGATCGCGCTGCAGGAATCCGACGTCGCGCTGATGATGATCGACGCCCGCGCCGGGGTGACACCGCTGGACGCGCATTTCGCCCAGTGGCTGCGGCGCCAGGGCCGGCCGGTCATCCTGGTCGCCAACAAATGCGAAGGCCGCGCCGCCGAGGCCGGCATGCACGAATCCTGGTCGCTGGGCTTGGGCGAGCCGGTGGCGATCTCCGCCGCGCATGGCCAGGGCCTGGTCGACCTGCTCGACGCGCTGCGGCCGCTGATGCCGGCGGATGCGGCCGACGACGACACCCTGGCCGACGATGACGACCAGGTGATGCCGGAGGAGGAAGGCGAAGGCGACGTGGTCGACCCCGAGGTCGAGCTCACCCGCCCGATCCGGCTGGCCATCATCGGCCGGCCGAATGTCGGCAAATCGACCCTGATGAACGCCCTGCTGCACGAGAACCGGGTGCTGACCGGGCCCGAGGCCGGCATCACCCGCGATGCGATCATGGTCGACTGGTCCTGGCGCGGCCAGGCGATCAAGCTGGTCGACACCGCCGGGCTGCGCCGCAAGGCGCGGATCGACAAGATCGACGACAAGCTCGAATTCATGTCGGTCGGCGACACGCTGGAGACGATCCGCCTGGCTCATGTCTGCGTCCTGGTGCTCGACGCCGGCGCGATCATGGACAAGCAGGACCTGACCATCGCCCGGCATGTGATCGAGGAGGGCCGCGCCCTCGTCATCGCCATCAATAAGTGGGACACGGTCGAGGACCACGCCAAGGCGCTGCAGCAGCTGAGCGATAAGCTGCAGACCTCGATGCCGCAGGTGCGCGGCGTGCCGACGGTGACGATGTCGGCGCTGCGCAACCAGAAGCTGGACAAGCTGATGGACGCGGTGCTGGACATCCACAAGGTGTGGAACCGCCGGGTGCGCACCGGGCCGCTGAACCGTTGGCTGCCGGCGATGCTGGACGCGCATCCGCCGCAGCTGGTGCGCGGCCGCCGCCTGAAAATCCGCTACATCACCCAGGTCAAGGCCCGGCCGCCGACCTTCGCCCTGTTCGTGTCGCAGGCCGAGGAATTCCCGGACAGCTATCTGCGCTACCTCGTCAACGGCCTGCGCGAAAGCTTCAAGCTGTTCGGGGTGCCGATCCGGGTGGTGCTGCGCCAGCCCAAGAACCCCTACGCCGACAAGGACTGATCGGCGGGACCAGGCGGCGGCGCAGGGCAGGCCCGCCCGCTATGCCCGACGATTGCATTCGGGCGGCGGCCGGGCCAGAGTTCGCTCCCTTTTCGGGAGGAATCGGATGATCCACGAGCTGCGCATCTATCATTGCAACCCCGGCAAGCTGCCGGCGCTGCTGAACCGCTTCGACACCATCACCACCAAGATCTGGGAGCGCTTCGGCATCCGCCAGGCCGGCTTCTGGACCGTCGAGATCGGCGAGAGCAACCAGGCGCTCTACTACCTGCTGGAGTGGGAGTCGCTGGCCGAGCGCGAGACCAAATGGACCGCGTTCCAGTCCGACCCGGAGTGGCTGGAAAAGCGCGCCAGCACCGAGCGCGACGGGCCGATCGTGTCGTACATCACCAACGCCATCCTGAAGCCGACCGCCTTCTCCAAGGTCAAGTAGGCCGGCTGTAGATCGACAGGGCGGCCGGGTTCGGCCGCCCTTTCCTTTTGCCGGAGGCCACCGATGACGAAGACCGCCGCCGACCGCGAGCACTGGGCGCGTGTCGCCCGCGACTGGACCGCCTGGGCACGAAAACCCGGCCATGATGCCTTCTGGGCCTATCGCGACGCCCTGGTCGCCTGGCTGGGCGCGGGGACGGGCGAGGCGCTGGACTTTGGCTGCGGCGAAGGCCGGGTGTCGCGCGAGCTGAAGGCGCTGGGCCACCGCGTCACCGCCGCCGACACCGTGGCCGAGCTGGTGGCGATCGCGGCCGAGGCCGACTCCGCCCACGACTACGCCACCGCCGACGGCGCCGCCCTGCCCTTCGACGACGGCCGCTTCGACCTGGTCGTCGCCTACAACGTGCTGATGGATGTCGAGGACGTGCCCGGCGTGCTGCGCGAGGTGCGGCGTGTGTTGAAGCCCGGCGGCACGCTGATGATGTCGCTGGTCCACCCGTTCCGCGACCGTGGCCGCTTTGCCGGGCCGGAGCCCGACGCCCCTTTCGTGCTGGACGGCAGCTATTGCGGCCGCGAGCGCTTCGAGGGCAGCGAGGAGCGCGACGGGCTGCGCATGGACTTCGCCGGCTGGTCGCAGCCGCTGCAGGACTATGCCGCGGCGCTGGAGGCGGCCGGCCTGGCGATCACCGCGATCCTGGAGCCGCAGCCGGACCATCCAGAGGACAACGACCGGCTGAAGCAATGGGCCCGCGTGCCGCTGTTCCTGTGGCTGAAAGCCCGGCCGCTGGGGTGAACCGCGATGGTCACTCTCATGTAACTGTGGGCTGTCATGCCCGGACTTGATCCGGGCATCCAGAGACTGTCGACATCCTCTGGATTGCCGGGTCAAGCCCGGCAATGACAGGTAAAATATAACTAATCCCTGCCCTACCCCAGGATCTTCCCAGGATTCAAAATCTCCGTCGGGTCCAACGCGGCCTTGATCGCCGCCATCGCCGCGCGCCGGGCCGGGTCGCCGTAGAGGCGGAAGGCGTCCTGATTCTCCAGCCCGATGCCGTGTTCGGCCGAGAAGGAGCCGCCGAGGGCGGCGAGGCCGTCATAGAGGATCGCCTCGATCCGGCCCATCGACCCGGCCGGCCGGTCGCCGACCATGATGTGCAGATTGCCGTCGGCGAGGTGGCCGAAGACATAGACCCGCATATCGGGGGAAAACGCG
>NZ_JBYRFX010000140.1:0-10641 GCF_057815775.1 Inquilinus sp. | reverse complement strand
CATCCGGCAGGTGATCTGGCTGGGCCAAGGCTATGAGTTGGACGAAACCGACGGTCATATCGACGAGATCGCCTGCTTCGCGCGTCCGGGATTGGTCCTTGCGCTGACGACCGACGACACCGGCGACGCCAACTTCAAGGTCTTCCAAGACAACCTGGACCGTCTGAAAGCCGCCCGCGACGCGAACGGCCGGGAGATCGAAGTGGTCACGCTGCGCCAGCCGGAACGGCGCGATCACAACGGCGTCCGCCTTACGCTGTCCTACACCAACTTCTACATCGCCAATGGCGGCATCGTGATGCCGGCCTTCGACGTGGCGGAGGACGAGCGCGCCTTCCGCATCATCCGCGACGCCTTCCCGAACCGCCGCGTGGTCCAGGTCCACGCCCGCGACATCTTCCTGGGCGGCGGCGGCATCCACTGCATCACCCAGCAGCAGCCGTCGCCGTAGGCAGGCACGGCCCGGGGTTGGTTGGGGTTGCAACCGCCACCCCAACCAACGTCAGCACAATCAGGCCGTTGCCGTGCGGGACCCGCGCAGTGCCGCATCCAGGCTCCAGGCGCCGCCACCGGCGGCGGCGAAGTAGAGGAACAGGAAGCTGTACAGCGCCGCCAGCTCGCCCTGGTTCAGCAGCGGAAAGAAGCCGCCGGGCGCATGGGCCATGAAATAGGCCACGGCCATCTCACCCGACAGGATGAAGGCGACCGGCCGGGTGAACAGGCCGACGATCAACAGCAGGCTGCCGACAATCTCCAGCACCCCGGCCAGGCCTTCGAGCGAGAACAGCTGCAGGCCGTCGAAATACGCGACATGGGGGAAGCCGAGCAGCTTGGCCATGCCGTGCTGCAGGAAGAACAGGCCCGCGGCGATGCGCAGGATGCTGAGCACGCGCGGTGCCCAGCTCCGGTCGAAGTCCGTGGTCACACTGGCCACAAATCGTCTCCTGGTTCGAGAGGGGGGTCAGTAGCCGACGGTGAAGCGCTGCTGGCGATGCGCTGGCTTCTCCAACTCGTCGATCAGGGCGATGGCATAGTCTTCCTGGCTGATCCGGCTCTGCCCGTCGGCCCCGACCAGAAGCTGGTCGCTGCCAAGCCGGAATTTGCCGGTGCGCTCGCCCGGCGCGATGATCGCCGAGGGGGACAGGAAGGTCCAGTCGAGATCGGTTACACCCCGTAACAGAGCGAGGTAATCCCGGCCCTTGGACGCCTCTCCCTTGTAGGCGGCGGGGAAGTCCGGCGTGTCCACCAGCGCCTTGCCGGGGGCGACCTCCAGGCTGCCGGCGCCGCCGACCACGAGATAGCGCTTCACGCCCGAGTCCCGGACCGCCTGCAGCAGCAGCGCCGGGTCGGAGGCGCTGAAATGCAACGAGCTGATCACGGCATCATGGCCGGCCAGCAGCGCCGCCAACCCTTTGGCGTCGGACACGTCGCCGCGCTTCGCCGTCAGCCCCGCCTGCGGCGAAAGCTTCTCCGGGTTGCGGACGATGCCGGTGACCGTGTGTCCCCGGTTCAGGGCCTCGGCCAGGATCTTGGAGCCGACATTGCCGCTGGCCCCGATCAACGCGATGTTCGTCATGGATGTCTCCGTCAGTCGGTATCGAAAGGTACCGACGGAAACTCGCTATTCACAGTGCGGTGCGCAAGAAGGGCGTTGAAAGTAACCGAGGCACTGTGGAATGCCCGACCCGGCCGGTGGCGTTCAGGAGTGGCGCTCAGTAGCGCTTGTACCAGATGCGCTTCGGCCCGGTGTCGAGATGCACGAAGTCCGACCGCCAGTACAGGCCGAGGCCGCCGGTGGCGACGGCCCGGGCATGGTTGGCCAGGAACACCATGCCATAGCCTTGGACCGAGAGATCCACGGCCTTGCCCTGCAGGTGCAGGCTGTTCCGTGCCGCGCCCTCGGGGCGCAGCGCCTCGTTGGTCTCGGGGGTGCGGTAGCCGGAATGCAGGTTGATCGTCACCCGGCTGCCCTTGGCGGCTTGGTAGCGCTGCGCCATCGACCACAGCAGGTCGAACACGCCGGGGTCCATCTCCGTCGCCACGTCGACATGATGGTCGCGCAGCAGCCAGTTCAGCCGCTGGGTCGCTGCAGGCTGATAGGCATTGTCGACGGCATAGACGTCGTCGAAGCGTTCGTCGGTGTGGGGGTTGTAGAGCTTGAGGCGCCGCTCGCCCGGCCGGTCGATGGCGGGGGCGGCCGCGGCGCAAAAGGGAAGGGCGGCGAGCCCGATCAGGGCCCGCCGCCGCGTCAGCTGAACCGGATCAGCCGGCATCCTTCAGGGTGTTGATGATCCGGCCCACGACGCCGTAATCCTTCGCCTCCTGGGCCGACATCCAGTAGTCGCGGTCGGTGTCGCGCTCGACCCGCTCGATCGGCTGGCCGGTCTCCTTGGCGATGATCTCGTTCAGGCGGCGGCGCATCTTGATGATCTCGCGCGCCTGGATGTCGATATCGACCGCCCGGCCACCGGCGCCGCCGGACGGCTGGTGCAGCAGGAAGCGGGTGTTGGGCAGGGAGAGGCGGTTCTCCTTGGTCGCGGCGAGGTAGATGTGCGCACCGGCACTGGCCACCCAGCCGGTGCCCAGCACCTGAACCGCCGGTCCGATGAAGCGGATCATGTCGTGGATGGTGTCGCCGGCCTCGACATGGCCGCCGGGCGAATTGATCACAAGCCGGATCGGCTTCTTGTCGTCATCGGCCGCCAGCGCCAGCAGCTGGGCGGTGATGGCATGCGCCACCTTCATCGAGATTTCGCCGAACAGCAGCACCGTCCGGTTCTTGAAGAGGATGTTGCCGATCTGTGGGCCGAGCTCCTCCTTCTTCTCCTTTTCGGGGCGCTCTTCCTCTTCCTCTTCCTCCTCGTCGTCGAGACGCGGTGGGAACGGGCGGTCGACCATCTGGGGGATCCTGTCACTCGAGAGAATATATCAGATCCCAAGAGGTAGCGTGCCGGCCCCCGCTGTGCAACCAGTGCGGCGGAATTCCGGCCCGCGGCGATCGGATGCGGCCGGCCGATCGCCTCGGCCAGCCGCAAATCTCTCCTCGGGATCTCGTGGGACGCCGGTCAGCGGAACAGCTGGGCGGCGTTGTTCAGGGTCATGATCACGCCGTAGAGCAGCGGGATGCCGACGACGAGCCAGTAGGCGAGCACGCGCATGGTCGATCCTCCCTCAATGGGCGGCTGCTGCCGCATCCCCGCGATAGTGGTGGCGGGAGTTGACCGCGCTGACCAGCGCATTGCTGATGAAGCCGATCACCAGCAGCCCGGCCATGATGTACATCGTCTCGGAATAGGCGGCCGAGGCCGGCACGCCGCGATCGACCTGGTACTGCCTGATGTAGTTGATCAGCACCGGCCCGAGCACGCCGGCGACCGACCAGGCGGTCAGCAGCCGGCCATGGATGGCGCCGACATGCATGGTGCCGAACATGTCGCGGAGATAGGCCGGGATGGTGGCGAAGCCGCCGCCATACATGCTCAGGATCACGGCGTAGCAGGCGACGAACAGGGCGACGCTGCCGATCTGCCCGGCCCAGGGCACAACGGCGTACAGCACGATGCCGAGTGCGAAGTAGATGGCGTAGGTCACCTTGCGGCCGATGAAATCGGAGGTCGACGACCAGACGAAGCGGCCGGCCATGTTGAACAGGCTCAGCAGCCCGACGAAGCCGGCGGCGGCGGTCGGGGTGATCACGCCCGGGAACATCTCCTGGCTCATCACCGACGCCTGGCTCAGCACGCCGATGCCGGCCGTGACGTTCATGCACAGCACGAGCCACAGCAGCCAGAACTGCGGCGTCTTGATCGCGGTGTCGACATGCACGTCGGAGGTGGTGACCAGCTTCTTCGGCTGACTCGGTGCGACATAGCCGGCGGGTTTCCAACCCACGGCCGGCACCCGCACGATGGTCATGCCGAACATCATCACGATGAAATAGACGATGCCCATGGTGACGAAGGTCTCGACCACACCGACCGATGTCGGTGTGGTGAAGTGGTTCATCAGCGCGACCGCCAGGGGCGACCCGATCAGGGCGCCGCCCCCGAAGCCCATGATCGCCAGGCCGGTGGCCATGCCCGGCCGGTCCGGGAACCATTTGATCAGGGTCGAGACCGGCGAGATGTAGCCGATGCCGAGGCCGATGCCGCCGATCACGCCATAGCCGAGATAGACCAGCCACAGCATGTGGGTCTGGACGCCGACCGACGCGACCAGGAAGCCTCCGCCGAAGCAGCAGGCCGACAGGAACATCGCCCGCCGCGGCCCGCCGGTTTCGACCCAGCGCCCGCCGAAGGCGGCGGACAGGCCGAGAAAGACGATGGCGATCGAGAAGATCCAGCCCAGCTCCGGCAGGCCCCAGTCGCCGGCGCCCGGCGCGGTGATGCCGATCAGCTTGGTCAGCGGCCCGTTGAACACGCTGAAGGCATAGGCCTGGCCGATGCACAGATGGATCGAAAGCGCCGCGGGCGGCACCAGCCATCTGTTATAGCCGGGCGGCGCAATCGTCCGCTCCCTGGCAAAGAAGCCCATGGGGTCCGTCTCCCTGAGAAACCGTTTCACGCCCTTCGGGGACGACATTGCGGTGTCGGCTGGCTCCCCGAATCAGGGCACCTCAAATGACGATAGGATTTTATGTGAAAATCGTCATCCGAAACGGCGTTTCAGCCGCAATCAGATCAGTAACGGTCTGTCATTTGTCTTGGCGGAAGCGATTCCCCAACGAAAAACCGCCCTGCGGTGGGGCAGGGCGGTTCGCCGGGGCACGGGTCGACAGTCAGGTCAGGATTTCAGGCGGGTCCAGACGCGGTCGCGCAGGTCGATCGCTGCCGGCGAGCAGTTCTGGTTCGCGTTCAGCCGGCTCAGCAGCTCCGGCGGCGTGTTCACGGCCGGGTCGTCGCGCAGCTTCGGGTCCATGAATTCGGGCGAACCCTTGATGGCGTTGTTGTAGCCGGTGAAGTTGGTGGCGATGGCGATGTTTTCGGGCTTCATCATCCAATCGATGAAGATCTTGGCGTTCTCGACGTTCTTCGCCCCGACCGGCACGGCGAAATTGTCGTTCCAGAAGTTGATGCCTTCCTTCGGATAGACATAGACCACGGTCGAGCGGCCTTCCTTGGTGCGGTGTGCCGCACCGTTCCACTGCATGTGGGCGACGACCTCGCCGGCGATCATGCGCTCGATCGTGCCGTCGGAATTGTACAGGGCGACGGCCGGCTTCTGGGCCTCCAGCACCTTGAAGATCTTGCCGGCATCCTCGCTGTTCTCGGTGCAGTAGTTGATGCCGAGATACATCGCCGCCGCCTTATAGACCTCGACCGGGTCGTTCATCATGCCGAGCTTGCCCTTGAACGGGCCGTCGGGGTTGAGGATCGACCACCAGCTGTCATCGACCTTGCCGCCTTCGACCTTGGCGCTGTCGTAGCTGAAGCCGGTGGTGCCCCACATGTAAGGCGCCGAATACTTCCGCTCCGGGTCGTACCAGGGCTTGTCGTGCGGTGCGCCGACATTCTTGAAATCGGCCATCTGGCCGGCGTCGATCTCCTGCAGCAGATTCTGCTTGATCAGGATCTGGACCATGTAGTCGGACGGCACGACGACGTCGTAGCCGGTGGCGCCGGCCTGCAGCTTGGCCAGCAGCGTCTCGTTCGAATCATAGACGTCGAGGGTGACCTTGATGCCGGTCTCCTTCTCGAACTTGGCCAGCAGCTCGGGCGGATAGTAGTTCGACCAGTTGTAGAAATAGAGCTCGCCGGCGGCCTGGGCGGCCGTCGCCGCCACCAATGTCCCGGCCGCGGCGACAGCGGCGAGCAGAAGCTGTCTTGCTGATCCCATGGTGAACCCTCCTGTTGTCGTCGGATTATGATGATCGTGCCCCGGCCCCACCGACGTTCGGGGCCCGGGAATGGCGCCTGGGCCACCTCAGGATTTGAGGCGGGTCCAGACGCGGTCGCGCAAATCGACCGCGGCGGGCGAACAGTTCTTCGCCGGCCGCAGCCGCTGGATGTCCTCGGCGGGCATGTTGATCGCCGGGTCGCTGCTCAGCGCCTTGTCCATGAAGGCCTCCGATCCCTTGATCGCGTTCATGTAGGTGGTGAAGTTGGAGGCGGCGCCGGCGTTCTCCGGCTTCAGCATCCAGGCGATGAAGGTCTTGGCGTTTTCCGGGTTCTTCGCATCCTTCGGCACGACCAGATTGTCGGCCCACAGGCTCAGGCCCTCCTTCGGATAGACGAAGACCACGCTCGAGCGCTGCATCTTGGTGCGGTGCGCGGCGCCGTTCCATTGCATGTGGGCGACCACCTCGCCCGCCACCATGCGGTCGACCGAGCCGTCGGAGTTGTACAGGGCGACGGCCGGCTTCTGCGCCTCCAGCAGCTTGAAGATCTTGCCGGCGTCCTCGCTGCTCTCGGTGCAGCGGTCGATGCCGAGGTAGTAGGCGGCCGCGTTGAACACCTCGACCGAGTCGTTCATCATCGCCAGATGGCCCTTGAACGGGCCGTCCGGATTGAAGATCGACCACCAGCTGTCGTCGACCGGGCCCTGCACCTTGGCGCTGTCATAGGCGAAGCCGGTGGTGCCCCACATGTAGGGCGCCGAGTACTTCCGCTCCGGGTCGTACCAGGGCTTGTCGTGCGGGGCGACGACATTGGCGAAGCCCGGCATCTGGGCGACGTCGATCTCCTGCAGCAGGCCGGCTTTCACCATGATGTCGACCATGTAGTCGGACGGCACGATGACGTCGTAGCTGGCCCCGCCGGCCTGCAGCTTGGCCAGCAGCGTCTCGTTCGAATCATAGACGTCGAGCGTGACCTTGATGCCGGTCTCGGCCTCGAACTTCTTGAGCAACTGCGGGTCGGTGTAGTTCGTCCAGCTGAACAGGAACAGGTCGCCTGCGGCATGGGCCGCGGGGCTGGCGAGGAAAACCGCCGCCGACAGGGCAGCAGCCAGGCAGTCGCGTCGGAACAGCATCGTGGCCTCCCGGGCCAGTGTCAGGTTCGTGCGCGCCCCACCGCCCAGGACAGGGCGACGAAGACGATCGAGATCAGCAGCATCAGGGCGGAGATGGCATTCACCTCGGGCGTCACGCCGATGCGGATCATGCCGTAGATGTAGATCGGCAGGGTGGTGGCCCCGGCGCCGGAGACGAAGAAGGTGATGACGAAATCGTCGAGCGAGATGATGAAGGCCAGCATCAGCCCCGACAGAATGCCGGGCCACAGCAGCGGCAGCGTCACCCGGCGGAAGCTGCGCCAGGGCGTGGCGTAGAGGTCCGACGCGGCCTCGGCCAGGCTCGGGTCCATGCCCTCCAGCCGCGCCCGGATCGGCAGGTAGGCGAAGGGAATGCAGAACACGACATGGGCCAGGATGATGGTGCTGAGGCCCAGCGGCAGGGCGATGGCCGTGAAGAACAGCAGCGTCGCCACCGCCGTCACCACCTCCGGCACCACCAGCGGCATGGCGATCAGGGCGCTGACCGCGTTCTGGCCGCGGAAGCGCCGCCGGGCCATGCCGACCGCCGCCGGGATCGCCATCAGCGTCGAGACAACGGCGGACACCGAGGCCACGATCAGCGAATTCTTCGCCGCCCGCAGGATGTCCGGATTGCCCAGCACGACGCCGAACCAGCGGGTGCTGAAGCCCTCCCAGATCGTCGCCGAGCTGCCGGCGTTGAAGGCCAGCACCAGCAGCACCACGATCGGGATGTAAAGATAGGCGAAGAACACCCAGGCGGTGGCCCGGACACCGGGGAAGCGCCGCAGGCTGTGCGCGGCGCTCATTTCGACACCTGCGGCGCACCGCGGAAGCGGACCAGGTACAGCACCATCGCCAGCAGCACGATCGCCAGCAGGGCGAAGGACAGGGCGGCGCCGAACGGCCAGTTGCGGGACGAGCCGAACTGGTTCTGGATCAAATTGCCGATCATCATCGACTTCGACCCGCCCAGCAGGTCCGGCGTCACATAGGCGCCGAGGCAGGGGATGAAGACCAGGATGGCGCCGGCGGCGATGCCCGGCATGGCCAGCGGCACCACCACCCGGCGCAGCGCCCGCCATTTGTCGGCGCCCAGGTCATAGGCGGCCTCGACCAGCCGGAAATCCAGCTTCTCCAGGCTGGAATAGATCGGCAGCACCATGAAGGGCAGGAAGGAATAGGTCAGGCCGATGGCGATTGCCGTCTCGGTGTACATCAGGTTCAGCGACCCCGTGGTCAGGCCCATTCCCTGCAGCGCCGAATCGATCAGCCCGCCGGAGCGCAGCATCAGGATCCAGGCGTAGTTGCGGACCAGCAGGTTGGTCCAGAACGGGATGGTGACCAGGAAGATCAGCAGGTTGCGCCGCGGTGGCGGCTGCATCGCCATGTACAGCGCGGTCGGGAAGCCGATCACGATGCACAGCACGGTGGTGAACAGCGACAGCCAGACCGACCGCAGCAGGATCTGCGTATAGGCCGGGTTCCAGATCAGGCTGTCGTCGAAGTCGCGCTCGTAGAAGAACCTGACATAGGCGTCGAGTGAGAAGGTGTTCCACTGCACGCCGCCGAATTCGCCGCGCTGGGCGACGGAGACGACGGCCATGATCGCCAGCGGCACGACGAAGAAGATGATGATGAAGGCGACCGGAACGCCGATCAGCCCGGCGGTCCGCAGCCGGCTTGCCCGTGCCATGCGCCGGCCTCCCTCAGTCGACCAGGGCGTGGCCAGCGCCGGTCGGGATCGAGACCAGGACGTGGTCGCCGGGCTGGAAGCCCTGCTCGGTGCCCGGCCGGTTCTGCAGCCGCGCCGTGACCATGGATCCGCCCTCCGCCATCCGGACGTGATAGGTGGTGTCGGTGCCGACATAGACCACCGTCTCGACCGTGCCGCCGAGGCCGGCGGCTTGGCCCGGCTGGGACGACAGCTGGATACGCTCCGGCCGCACCGTCAGGGTGGCCCCATCGGCGCAGCCCAGCCCGGCGGCCAGGGCGCCATCGAAGAAGTTGGTCTCGCCGATGAAATTGGCGACGAAACGCCGCGTCGGCCGCTCATAGATCTCGCGCGGGCCGCCGACCTGCAGGATCTCGCCCTGGCTCATGACAGCGATCCGGTCCGACATCGTCAGCGCTTCTTCCTGGTCGTGCGTGACGAAGATGAAGGTGATGCCGGTCTCGGTCTGCAGCCGCTTCAGCTCGATCTGCATCTCCTTGCGCAGCTTGAGGTCGAGTGCGGAGAGCGGTTCGTCCAGCAGCAGCACCTGCGGCTCGCTGGCCAGGGCGCGGGCCAGGGCGACGCGCTGCTGCTGGCCGCCGGACAGCTGCGACGGCTTGCGGTTCTCCATGCCGGTCAGCTTGACCAGCGCGATCATCTCGGCGACGCGGGCCTCGGCCCGGCCGCGCTCGGTCCCCTTCATCTCCAGGCCGAAGCGGATGTTCTCGCGCACCGTCATGTGCGGGAACAGCGCATAGCTCTGGAACACCGTGTTCACCGGCCGCTTGTGCGGCGGCAGCCCGTCGATCGGCTTGCCGTACAGCAGGATGTGGCCGCTGCTCGGCTCCTCGAATCCCGCGATCATGCGCAGCAGGGTGGTCTTGCCGCAGCCCGACGGGCCCAAGAGGGTGAAGAATTCATTGTCACGGATCTCGACCGAAACCCCGTCCAGGGCTTTGACCGCCCCGTCCTGGCCGCCGTCGAACACCTTGGTGACGTCGACCACGTCGATTGCCGTCCCTGTCAAGATGGCCTCATTTCTTTGTTTGGGCAGGGCGCGAGACCCGGGGCGGACCGGCGGGAGCCCCTGGCGGCATCGCACATGATGATCGGGCTTCTGAACGACCCGAGTCAGCTCGCTGCGCCGATGACAACGATATCAGCAGGAGCCGGCGGGGACCGCAAGCCCGGGCGTGCCGGTCATGTCGGACATTCGCATCCGGGCATGAAAAAACCCCGCCGTCGCCGGCGGGGTTCTCTCGTTCGGGCTAAGCCGTGGCTCAGGCCGAGTAGTACATCTGGAACTCGATCGGGTGCGGGGTGTGCTCGAAGGCGTAAACCTCTTCCCACTTCAGCGCGATGTAGGACTCGATCATGTCCTTGCTGAACACGTCGCCCTTCAGCAGGAAGGCATGGTCGGCCTCGAGCGCCAGCAGCGCCTCGCGCAGCGAGCCGCAGACGGTCGGGACGTTCTTCAGCTCTTCCGGCGGCAGGTCGTACAGGTTCTTGTCCATCGCCTCGCCCGGATGGATCTTGTTCTGGATGCCGTCCATGCCCGCCATCATCAGCGCCGCATAGGCGAGATACGGGTTGGCGAGCGCATCGGGGAAGCGCACTTCGACGCGCTTCGCCTTGGGGCCGGTGCCGTAGGGGATGCGGCACGAGGCCGAGCGGTTGCGCGCCGAATAGGCAAGCAGCACCGGCGCTTCGTAGCCCGGCACCAGCCGCTTGTAGCTGTTGGTGGTCGGGTTGGTGAACGCGTTGAGCGCCTTGGCGTGCTTGATGACGCCGCCGATGAAGTACAGGCACATGTCCGACAGACCGGCGTAGCCGTTGCCGGCGAACAGCGGCTTGCCGCCATCCGAGATCGAGATGTGCGTGTGCATGCCCGATCCGTTGTCCTTCATGATCGGCTTGGGCATGAACGTGGCCGTCTTACCGTAGGCCTGGGCGACCAT
>NZ_JBYRFX010000139.1:0-9155 GCF_057815775.1 Inquilinus sp. | reverse complement strand
TTGCTGGTGTAATGCTGCTCCGGATCGCTCGGCCGGCCGGTGGCGCGCTCGGCGAAGAAGATCGGCACCTGGCCGACATCGCGCGGCCAGGTCACCGGCAGCCGGCCGGACGGGTTGACGGCGCCGGTCACGACATCGGCGATGGCATGGCCCGCCTCGGTGCCCAGGAACCAGGTGGCCAGCACCGCCGCCGCCCGGTCGAACAGCCAGGGCAGCATCAGCGGCCGGCCGGAGGACAGCAGCGCCACCACCGGGATGCCGAGGTCGAGCACCGCCTCGGCCAGGTTGCGCTGGCGGCCCGGCAGCTCCGGCCGCGCCCGGCTGGCCGCCTCGCCGCTCATGATCGCCGCTTCGCCGACGCACAGCAGCACGACATCGGCGCCGCGGGCCGCGGCCACCGCCGCGGCGATGCCGGCATCGCCGCCGGTCTCGATTTCGGTGCCCGGCACATAGGTGATCTGGGCCTGCGGCAGCGCCGCCTTCAGCCCTTCGAGGAGCGTCACCGCCTCCTCCCACGTGCCGGCGCCGGCCCAGGAGCCGAGCATCTCGGAGCGGGCATCGGCCAGCGGCCCGATCACGGCGATGCGCTTGGCCGAGGGCGACAACGGCAGCGCGCCCTTGTTGGTCAGCAGCACGGTCGACCGCGCCCCGACCTCACGTGCCAGCCGCCGGCGCTCCGCGTCGTGGAAGGCGTCGGCGGTCGCGGCAACGCGGCGGTACGGGTCGTCGAACAGCCCGAGCCGCTGCTTCAGCCGCAGCACCCGGCGGACGGCATCGTCGATCTCGCCTTGCGTCACCAGACCGCGCTGCAGCGCCGTGGCCAGGCCGGCGGCGTAGGCACCGCTCATCATGTCCATGTCGACGCCGGCCTTCAGCGCCAGCGCCGCGGCCTCGACCGCATCGGCGGCAACGCCATGGTTCAGCAGCTCCATCACCGCGTTGTAGTCGCTGATGATGGCACCATCGAAGCCGAGGCGGCCGATCAGCACGTCGCGCAGCAGGGCGACATTGGCCGTCATCGGCACCCCGGCGATGTCATTGAACGCCGGCATGACAGTGGCGGCGCCGGCGGCCACGGCCGCGGCGAAGGGCGGCAGGTAGACCTCTTCGATCGCGCGCAGCGACACCTCGGCCGAGGCGTAATCCCGACCGGCAGTGGCGGCGCCATAGGCCAGGAAATGCTTGGCCGAGACCGCCACGGCGTCGGGTGCCGACAGGTCGGCGGTCTGGTAGCCGCGGACCTTGGCCTCGGCGATGCGGCTGGCGATCCAGGGATCTTCGCCCGGTCCTTCGGAGATGCGGCCCCAGCGCGGGTCGCGGGCGACGTCGAGCATCGGCGAGAACACGAGGTCGATTCCGTCCTCTGTCGCCTCCACCGCCGCCTCGCGCGCCGTGCGCTCCCACAGCTCGGGCGAGAACAACGCCGCCTCGGCCAGCGGAATCGGGAAGATGGTGCGGTGGCCGTGGATGACGTCGAAGGCGAAGAACAGCGGGATCTTCAGCCGCGTCTCCTCCACCGCCAGGCGCTGGGTCTCGCGCACCCGGGCGGCGCCCCAATGGTTGAACACGCTGCCGACCCGGCCGGTGCGGACCCCTTCGGCCACGTCGCCCGGCAGCACCGGCCCGGTTACCGCCAGGGTCGAAGACACCATGATGAGCTGGCCGATCTTCTCCTCGAGCGTCATCGCCGCGAGCAGGGTTTCGATGCGATCCGACGGATTCTGCGCCAAGGCCTGTATCCTCCGCCCCCGCCCGGCACCGGATGCGCCGCGTCGGGAGGTCATCGCGATGAAGGCAAAAAAAACGGGCGCCGGAAAGGGGGAATCCGGCGCCCGAGTCGAGGGGAAGTCGATAGAAGGAGGTGCCGCGATCAGGCCTTCGGCAGCTTCATCGCGACGAAACGCTGGTCGCCCTGGTGGTTGATCAGCAGCATGACCGCGTTGCGATCCGCCGCCTTCGCCACCTTGACCTGCTTGGCGACCTCGGACGGGGTCTTCACGGTCTCGCTGCCGACCCGGACGATGACATCGCCGGGGCCGACGCCAATCTCGCGCGCCGGGCCGTCCTCGCGGATGCCGGTGACGAGCACGCCCTCGACCTCGTCCGGCACGCTGTATTCGCGACGCACCTTCGGGGTCAGGGCCGACAGCGACAGGCCGAGCTGGTCATCGACCGACGGGCCGCTGTCGTCGGCGCTGGCGACCTGCTGCGTGTTCGGCAGCTTGGCGACGTCGACCTGCACGGTCTGGGTCTTGCCGTCGCGCAGCAGTTCGACCGGCACGGTCTTGCCGGCTTCGGTGTTGGCGACCAGGCGCGGCAGCTCGGACAGCTGGTTCACCGGCTTGCCGTCGAAGGACAGGATGACGTCGCCCTGCTTCACGCCGGCTTTCAGCGCCGGGCTGTCGTCCTGGACGTCAGCGACCAGCGCGCCCTTGGCCTTGTCGAGGCCCAGGGCATCGGCCATTTCAGGCGTCACCGACTGGATCTGGACGCCCAGCCAGCCGCGCTCGACGCTGCCATGCTCGCGGATCTGGGCGATCACGGTCTTGGCCAGGTTCGACGGGATGGCGAAGCCGATGCCGACCGACCCGCCCGACGGCGAATAGATCGCGCTGTTGATGCCGATCACCTTGCCGCTGGTGTCGAAGCTGGGACCACCAGAATTGCCGCGGTTGATCGGCGCGTCGATCTGCAGGAAGTCGTCGAACGGGCCCGAATGCAGGTCGCGGCCCCGGGCGGAGACGATGCCCGCGGTGACGCTGCCGCCGAGGCCGAACGGATTGCCGACGGCCACGACCCAGTCGCCGACCTGGGCGGCATCGCTGTCGCCCCATTCGACCGAGGTCAGCTTCTTGTCGGTGTCGATCTTGAGCAGCGCGAGGTCGGTCTTCTCATCGGTGCCGATCACCTTGGCCGGGATCTCGGTGCCGTCGTTCAGGGTGACGGTGATCTTCCCGGGGTCGGCGTCCTTCACCACATGGTTGTTGGTGACGATGTAGCCGGCCGGATCGATGATGAAGCCGGACCCGGCGCCATGGATCTCCTCATCGCCGCCGCCATCACCACCGCCGCCACGCTGGCCGCGGCCGCCCGGCTGCTGCTCGTCGAAGAACTTCTTGAAGAAGTCATCGAAGGGCGAGCCCTGCGGGCCGTTCTCGCCACCACCACCGCGGCGATCGGCCATCGGGCTGGCCTGCGGGTGTTCGATGGTCGAGACATTGACCACCGCCGGCGTCACCTGGCGCACCAGCCCGGCGAAGGAGCCGGGGGCGGACGGCACCAACGAGGTCGCGGCTTCACTCTGGCTCTGCGCCGCCGCCGGGTGGTCGAAGGTCAGGATCGCCCCGACCGGCACGCCGATCAGGGCCGTGCCGAGCAGCAGAGCCGCCGTGAACCGGCGGAGGCCAGTCCGCGGGCCGCGGTCGTCGGAACCGAAGGGGGTCTTCATCTGCATCTCCACAGTCTTCAGTCGCCGCCCGTTTCGGTCGGCGTGTGGTGATGAAGATGGGACCAGCGCGTTTAAACCGCCGTTTCGTTGGTATTAATTCGGATTAATAAAGGGATTCCGTGACTTTGCGGCTCGCGCAACGGCGGATCGGTATCGAGTCATCGACGTCCGGCTTGAGTTTAACGAATTGTATGTTGATGGCATGCGAGCCGCGGCGCAAAACCGCAGCGTGCTCCGGGTCGATATCGACGCATCCCCCCTTGTAGCGGACGATAGCGCCCCAAAAATATAGCTGTGCACGGGGATGGTTCCGGTTGCCGGTGGTCCGGCGACGTCGGCTTGCAACCGCCGCCGCCCGCCCCGTTCCGGAACGATCCCCCTCGCCGCTGAAGGTCGCCGCGACATCGCGATCGATGATTGGTCCCGATGCCCATCCCATGTGGTGGCGGGAGAGTGAGATGATGGTAACGACATTTCTGATCATCTGGGCCGTGATCGGCCCGTCGATCGGCCTCGCCTTTGGCGCTTGGTGGAGCGCGAAGGTGCGGGACGAGCCGGTTCGCGTTCATATCCGCCGGGCCGCGGCGCAGCCCGCCCTGTCGCAGGCGCCCCGCACGCTCGGCTGGCGCTGAATGATCCCGACGGGCGTCAGAGGCCCGATAGGCGTCAGAGGATCGTCAGCAGGACCTGCAACTCGGCCGGATCGAGTTCCGGCTGCGGGTCTTCCCAGCGTGGCGTCGCCTCATCGCTCAGCTGCTTCAAGATATGCACGCGCACATCCTGGCAGCCATCGACCCGCTGCTGCACCGCCGCGTCGATCGGCCAGACCGTCGCCGTCAGCATGAGGACATAGGCGAGATCGTCGGTGGTATCCGACAGCGGCAGCAACAGCGCGCGCTTGCGGACACTGTCGATGCCGTCGGACAGCGCGAATTCGGCATAGAGCGGACGTTCCGACAACTGCACCGTCATCAGCGCCTTGCGCAACGCATCGTGTCGCTCGCCGCTGGTCAGTTCCTCCAGCGGCCGGCCCGGCAGGTTGCGATTGGATGCCAGGCCAGCGCCCTGCGCGTCGAGCGCAAAGCGGAAGGTCGTCTCGCACGGCATCCACGCCCAGAGCAGGATCGGGGGAGGCAGCCGGCTGAGGCTGGCAAAGATCATTTCATCGCAAGCCGGCAGGCGACCCTTCGCCGCCAGCTGCGCCCAAATCCGGTAGACCGACCGAAGCTGGCGGTCCGCTATCGCCTCACCGAACGCCACGCTGACCATCCCCCCGCTGGAAGCTCGCCGCACACGAGAAAAAATTCTGCGCCCGCACCCAAAATTGTGCATCCCCCAATTGGAGGATGACAACGAAAGTTTTCATCCGCGTTATGGCGATTCGTCGTGGGTTGTCATCAAGTTTCACCGATTTTCAATGGGACGGATGACGGGGAGCCCTGCCGCAGGGTATCCACAGAATGGTGACGGATTTTCGTGAGTCGAACCGATCATGTGCCGCTGGCTGAGCTATTCGGGCGCGCCGATCTTCCTCGAGAAGCTGATCTTCGAGCCTGAGTTCTCGCTGATTGCGCAGAGCCTGCACGCCCGCAAGGCGGCGGTGGCGACCAATGGCGACGGCTTCGGCGTCGGCTGGTACGGCGAGCGGCCGATCCCCGGCCTGTACCGCGATATCCTGCCGGCCTGGGCCGATCCCAACCTGAAAAGCCTGGCCCATCAGATCCGGGCGAAGATGTTCTTCGCCCATGTCCGGGCCTCGACCGGCACGGCTACCAGCCGGGCGAATTGCCACCCGTTCTCGCAGGGCCGCTGGCTGTTCATGCACAATGGCCAGATCGGCGGCTATGACCGCATCCGGCGCCGCCTCGACGCGCTGATCCCGGACGATCTCTACGCCAGGCGGGCCGGCACGACGGACAGCGAATTGATTTTCCTCGCTTTGTTTCGCTTCGGTCTGGAACAGGACCCGGCTGCGGCGCTGCGCCGCACCGTGGCCGAGATCGGCGAGGCCATGGCGGCGGCCTCGGTCACCGAGCCGTTCCGTATGACCGCGGCGTTGAGCGACGGCTGCAATGTCTGGGCGGTGCGTTACGCCACCGACGAGACGCCGCCGTCGCTGTTCTTTTGTTCCGAGGATGTGCAGCGGCTGATCGTGTCCGAACCGCTGGACGGCGATTTCGACCATTGGCACCAGGTGCCGCCGGGTCATCTGCTGGTCACCGACTGCGCCGGGCGGCTGGACCTGGAGCCGTTCGTCCCCTGATCCGGCCGCACGGGCGTTATCGCGCCCTTGTTCAGATGGACCGACCGGTCGAGTCCCAACTCCAGTGCCGAGTACACGCGCGCCGTTGACGTCATCGCTCGAACCCCTCCCCGCACACCGGATGCCATACGCCTTCGGTTGCGAAGTGTCCGGGCAGGGCCGACGCCCGGCTCATCCAGCCGCGACCTGTGATGTCGTAGCCGGCCCATCGCTTCCGCTCCCTTGGCCCGATCATGCTGCCGCTTGTCATCGGCTCGGCCAAGGGGAGCGGCCGATGTCGCAATCTGGCGGGCCGCCGCCGCCGGCATCGGCATGCTGGTGCCGGACAATGCGAGGCCGACCATGACCCTGCCGACCGAACCGAAGATCGTCTTCCTCGACCGCGAGACCCTGGCGCCGGCGATCCGCCTGCGGCCACCCGCCTTCCCGCATCGCTGGGAGGAGCACCAGCGGACCGCGCCGGACGAGGTGCTGCCGCGGCTGCAAGGCGCCAGCGTCGCCGTCATCAACAAGGTCCAGCTGCGCGAGCCGGTGCTGGAGCAGCTGCCGGACCTGCGGTTGATCGCGGTCGCGGCCACCGGCACCGATTGCGTCGACACCGCCTGGTGCGACCGCAATGGCGTGGCCGTGGCCAACATCCGCGGCTACGCCGTGCACACGGTGCCGGAGCATGTCTTCACTCTGATCCTGGCGCTGCGCCGGTCGCTGCTGCCCTATCGCCGCTCGGTCGAGGCCGGGCGCTGGCAGGAGGCGCGGCAGTTCTGCTTCTTCGACCATCCGGTGCTGGATCTGCACGGCGCCCGGCTCGGCCTGATCGGCGGCGGGTCGCTGGGCAATGCGGTCGCGACCATCGCCCGCGCCTTCGGCATGGATGTCGTCTTCGCCGGCCGCAAAGGTGAGGCCACCCCCGCCGAAGGCCGCGTGCCGTTCGACGAGGTGATCGCGACCAGCGACGTGATTTCGCTGCACTGCCCGCTGCGGCCGGAGACGCGCGGCCTGATCGGCGCCGCCGAATTCGCCCGGATGAAGTCCGAGGCCCTGCTGATCAACACCGCCCGCGGCGGGCTGGTCGATGAAGAGGCGCTGACCGACGCCCTGCGATCGGGCCGGATCGGCGGTGCCGGCTTCGACGTGGCGATGCCCGAACCACCGCCGGCCGACGCGCCGCTGATGCGCCTGCTGGACCTGCCGAACTTCATCCTGACCCCGCATGTCGCCTGGGCCGCCCGCGGCGCGATGCAGGCCCTGGCCGACCAACTGATCGACCTGGTCGACGGCTTCCAGCAGGGCAAGCCCTTCAACCTGGTGGCGGGGGCCGCCGGACGGGGCTGAGGGCCGGTCGTCATTGCTGTGCGAGTTCACGAATTCGGTGATGGATTGGGTTGAGATTTGGTGAGAGCGAAGGCCTTCGGAGTTCCCGCAAGGCGGCATGGATCTCGTAGCGGTTGAGGCCGCGGTGCCGGCAGGCCAGGATCTCGGCCTCGATGCCGGTGGGGTCGCGGCGGCAGCAGGTCCTTCTCTGAACCGCTTTGCAGATGGCGGCTGTAATACTTGCGGAATGTTCGCGAGCAGGTGCCGTGGTGACGGTAGAACTCGCTCACCCGCCGGAACGTCTGTGACGTCCCGGCCTTCACCGCCTCGTATCCTGGGATCAGGAAACGCCACTTCTGCAGATAGTTGCGCTTGATCGTCCGGTCGCAGCTGTTGTCGCGCATCGATGCGGCCTCCTCCGGGCTTCGGCATCGATCAACGAATTCGTGAACTTTCACAGCAATGACGGTTCCGGGGTGCGCCGGCCCCCACCAACCCACACCGTCATCGCGAGCCCGCAGGACCTCCTTAAGTTTGACAGGGGCGATCCAGCGGCACCGCCGACCGCAGCTTGACAATCCATCGATTTGTTCTCTTTATGTTCCAATTCAAGGTGCCTTTCAACGGCCACACGGGATCAGTCGGGATGGAGATGACAGCCACCATCCTCCACGCGGATCTGGATGCGTTCTACGCCTCCGTCGAGCCGCTGCTCGACCCGGCCCTGCGCGGCAAGCCGATCGCGGTTGGCGGCGGGGTGGTGCTGGCTGCGTCCTACGAGGCCAAGGCGTTCGGCGTGCGCGGCGGCATGCCGGGGCGGCAGGCGCGGGAGCTGTGCCCGCAGCTGATCTTCGTCAGCGGCCGGTTCCGGGAGTATCAGCGGCTGGGCGACGCCGCCATCGCGGTGCTCGGTGATTTCACACCGCTGGTCGAGCGGATCTCGATCGACGAGGCCTTCGCCGACGTCGCCGGCTGCACCCATCTGTTCGGCCCCCCGGCGGAGATCGCGGCGGCGATCCGGCACCGCGTGCGCACGGAGCTGGGGCTGCCGATCTCGGTCGGCGTCGCCCGCACCAAGCACCTGGCCAAGATCGCCTCGCAGGTGGCCAAGCCCGACGGTCTCGCGGTCGTCGACCCTGACGCGGAGATGGCCTTCCTGCACGACCTGCCGGTCGAGCTGATGTGGGGTGTCGGCCCGGTCACCCGGGCGCGGCTGGCCGAAACCGGCGTGCGCACCATCGGTCAGCTGGCGGCGACGCCGGGACGATCGCTGGAGCGGCTGCTGGGCCACGCGGCCGGCGAGAAACTGGCGGCGCTGGCCTGGAACCGCGACCCCCGGGAAATCCGGACGCACCGGCGGTCGCAATCGGCCGGCGCCCAGTCGGCACTGGGCCGGAAGCCGGCCACGGCGCAGGTGTTCGTGCCGGCGTTGCGCCATTTGGCGGACCGGGTCGCCACCCGGCTGCGGGCCAAGGCGCGGCCCGGCCGGACCGTGACGGTGCGGGTGCGCTTCGCCGATCTGCGCGCGGTCACCCGCTCCGTCACGCTCGACGCGCCGATCTCGGCCACCACCATCCTGGCCGAGATCGCGGAGGAGCTGGTGCGCAGCGTGCTGGCGCAATACCCGCAGGAGAAGACGATCTCGCTGCTGGCGATCTCGGTGTCGCATCTCGACGACCGGCCGCTGCTGCAGCTGGACCTGCCGCTCGGGCTCGACGACGAGCGGCGTCGGCCGGGTGCCCGCAAGGGCTTGGCCCGCGGCCAGGCCGACCGCGCCGTCGACGCGATCCGCGAGCGGTTCGGCTGGGCCGCGGTCGGCTACGGCTCGGTCGCCCTCGGCCCGTCCCGCTCCGTCCCCGACGCGTTCCGCGAGCTGGCCGAGAAGGAGCTTTAGGGTCGGATGACCAGGCTGCTGGGATCGACCTTGGTGATGTCGCCGGTGCCGGTCAGCGCCATGCTGATGTCCAGCTCCTTGCGCATGATCTCCAGCGCCTTGGTCACCCCCGCCTCGCCCATCGCGGCCAGGCCGTAGAGGGAGGCCTTGCCCATCAGGCAGCCACGGGCGCCCAGCGCCACCGCCTTCAGGATGTCCTGGCCGGACTGCACGCCGCCATCGAACAGGATCTCGGTCTT
>NZ_JBYRFX010000138.1:0-1569 GCF_057815775.1 Inquilinus sp. | reverse complement strand
GGACGACATGAACGCTTGCGTTTCATGTGTACACATCCCCTATCCTGTCTCTCTCTTCGTAGTAGTGGTGAAACGTGGAACGCGGGCTTTTTGAGTTCTCTCGCGCCACTCTCGAATATCGATGGCGCACCGTTGTTGTATCGACAAGCGCGCCGCTCTCTCCGTATCTTCGCCACTCTCGACACAACACATCAGGAGCACGAGGATGGGAGTTGCAGCCACGCGCACCCCTCAACAATGGGACCCCGACAGCTTCGAGAAGGTGAGCAAGGACGCGGCGGCGAAGCTGCGTCAGTGGTACAAGGCCGCCAGCAAGCCGGCGCCGGCCCCGAAGCCACTGAACACCCGGGCAATGGTTGACAAGCTGATGCCGGTGATCCGACAGGGCCTGAACCAGGGCGTGCCGGTGAAGGCGATTGCGGAGCAGCTGGCGACGGTTGGGATCAACGTCACGCCGAGCTATCTCGGCACCATCATTCGCAACGACGATGCCGCTCCGAAACGCCCGGCTGCCGAGCCGGCGTCCCCCGCCAACGCAGCTCCGAGCGCAGCTGCACCACAGCCCAGCGCGGACGACGTCTGAACGTCGGCGGGGGAGCACCGGCAGCAGCATCAGTTGTTGCCGGTGCAGTAGTTCACGACCACGCCGATGATGATCGTGAAGACGGTGATCAGCGAGCCGACGATCAGGCCCGTAATGGCCCGGCCGCTGGACTCCCGCCCCGTCTCGTCATTGGCGCCGCGGTACAGCTTGTACAACGACCACAGGGCCATGCTGGTGCCGATGGCGACGCCGGCATACATCAGGACGTTGACGACCGTGGTCGAGCCGGACTTGAAGTCGGTCACGTTCAGCGTCGACTTCTTCGCGGCAGTCTGCGCCGCCTGCATCTGCGGGATCGGCGCCAGGGGATCGGCGTTCTCCTGGCCGTAGGCGAGACTGCCCATCGTGGTGGCGAGCCAGGCGGCAGGGAACAGAGCGGCCCGAGCAAGGCCCTCCCGGACGGCGAGCGCGGCACTGGCGAACGAAATGCGCAAGGTGAACCTCCTTCAGGACTGAGACTATGTGAGGGTGTGTGCGGCCGCCGATCGGTCGTCGGGACGGGCCATGCGGAGATACTCGGCGAGCAAGGCGTTCGCCGCGCGGACAGCGACCGGCTGGTCACTGATCTCGTCGACCAGGCGCTGCCAGTAGGGCAGTGCCGTCCCTTCCGGGAACCGCCTGGCGAGAAACGCCTGCGCCTCGGTCGTCGACAGGCGGCGATACATCTCGTCGCGCAGCAGCCTGTCCTGATGCTTGGTCGTGAGCGCCCACAGGAGGCGCGCGCCGACACGGTGGTTGAGAAGGACCCAGCGCTCCCCGCTCGACACGGTGTACCGGGCGAGGAAGTTGGCTCCCCTGCCCTCGCGCGGCCCGGTGAGGTCACGCGTCATGACGTCGAGCACGGCATCGGAGAAGCCGAAGATCTCCTTCGCCTCGTGCCGGATCTCCTGGGTCTCGCCATTCAGGATGAAGACCGCGGAGGCAAGGTTGCGAAGGCGGCCGAAATCGCCGAGCAGCTGGCTGGC
>NZ_JBYRFX010000137.1:0-4433 GCF_057815775.1 Inquilinus sp. | reverse complement strand
CGGCGGGGCCGGGCTCGGCGGCGATGCGGATGTCAGAGCGCAAGGGCATCGCCGGCCTCCGTCTCGGGCTTGGGGACGGGCGGTGCATCGGCGGGGGTGGGTTCCCCGGCCATCGCCGCCTGCAGATTGGCCTGCAGCGCCAGCAGGTGGCGCCGCATCGCCGCCTCGGCCCCGGCGCCGTCGTGGCGGGCGATCGCGCCCAGGATCTCGGCATGCTGGCTGGTGTAGGCCCGCAGCCGGATGCGGTTGCGGGCGGCCTCGCGCAGCCGGCGCCAGCCCGGCGATTGCCGCACCCGGTCGACCAGGTCGAACAGCGCCAGCAGCAGGCCGTTGCCGGCGGTCTCGGCGATCTGGCGATGGAAGGCGCTGTCCCACAGCTCGTGGCTGTCGCTGTCGGTACTGGCCGCGGTCTTGCGTTCGATCCGCCGCAGCGCGGCGACGGTGTCGGCCGAGGCGCGCATCGCCGCCAGCCGGGCCAGGCCGGGTTCGATCTGCAGCCGCGCCTCCATAACCTCCAGCGGGCTGGTGCGGTCGGCCAGGGAGGCGATCAGGTGCGGCTGCACCGCCGGCCGCTTGCCGGCGAAGGTGCCCTTGCCCTGGTGGCGCCAGATCCGGCCCTCGGCCTCCACCACCTCCAGCGCCCGGCGGACGGCGCGGCGGCCGACGCCGATGCCCTCGGCCAGCTCACGCTCCGGCGGCAGCTGCCATTCGGCCCGGTCGCCCTCGGCATCCAGCAGCGCGCGCAGCCGCTCCAGCGCGACGCTGGAGTTGGAGACGCCGCGCGCCGCCGCCGAGTCGCCGGTATCGGAGACCATCTCAGCCATTGGTCTCCCAATGGTCATGCCCGGCATCGCGGCCCTGGGCCATGCGCCGATCCCCTGTTTGTTCTAGAACACCGGGCCTGCCGATCCTGAGGATCGATCCGGTCCCGCATTGCCGTTCATCGTTGCATCAAGCCAAGCGCAAAGGGAACCAATTTGCAAATGGTTTCCCGGATAGAACGGACGCGTGGGTTGGTTCGCACCGCGAACCCAACCTACGATGTCGGCTCAACCCCCTCCGTCATCGCGAGGCGCGCAGCGCCGTGGCGATCCAGAATTGCCGCCACCCGCACGGTCTGCACCCGTGGGACTGGATCGCTTCGCTGCGCTCGCGATGACGATAGGGGTGGTTGGGCAGTATTATCCCTCGACTCACCGTTCCCTTTATGTTCTCATCAAGAGATGACAGGCACAGCCGCCATCCCCGAGCCACCAACCGCCCTCCCGGCGGCGGAAGAGCTTGCCCGGGATGCGGCGATGCTGAGCGATGCCGCCGCCCTGGCCTTCGACCTGGCCAAGGAGCTGAAAATCCTGGCCGTCGGCAGATCCGGCCCTCCGGCCAAGGCAGCCGCCAACCTCGCCGCGGCCGGGACCGCGGCCCGGCATGTCGAGCGCCTGCTGCTCGCCATGCGCCGCTGCCTCGCGCTGAAGGACCTGTTCCGCCGGCAGCACCAGGAGGACGGGCGACAGGCCGAACATCGCCGCGACCGGCGGCGGGCGGAGATCGGTGAGCGGCGCCGTGCCGTCATCCAGGGCGTCACCGGCGCCATCGCCGCGGTGAAGCCCGATGCCTCCGACGGTCCTGATCGGGATCCGCGGGAACGGCTGACCAGCGACCTCTATGACCGGGTGTTGGTGGACGAGCGGCTCACCGCCGACCTGGCCGACACAACCCTGCCGATCGAAGCCGTGATCCTGCAGACCTGCCGCGACCTGGGCGTCGCCGCCAGCTGGCTCGATATCGCCCGCGGCACCCCCGGGGTGGCGGCAGCGAAGGTCGCCACCTGGCAGGAGGGCTCCTATGGGATCGGCCGCTTTCGCGTGATCGCGGCCGCCGATATCGGCCTGCCCGAAGGGCAGGTATATATGCTCAACACCGACACCGGCGCGGTCTTCAACGAGGATGGCAAGATCGTCAAGACGCTGACGGACCAGCCAGTGCCGCCCGACTACTCTCCGCCACCTGACCCCGGCCCCGGGAACACCGGACCGCCTGATGCGACCGCCCCACCGGCGACACCGCTGCCCGGGACGGCGATGGCGCCACCCGGCGGCGGCTGGGTCACGGTCGAGCGCGCGCCCGAGAGCGAGCGCAACGACAACTGGCGCCGGATCAGCCTGGCCCAGCACATTTTCGGCTCCGGCTAACGCCGGTGCCGGAGGGTGCCCAATGCTGCCTGTTCTTCACCGTCATCGCGAGCGCAGCGACGCGATCCAGTTCCGCCCGCGCCAACGGCACAGACGGCGACAGCCTGGATCGCCACGGCGCTGCGCGCCTCGCGATGACGGTGAAGGATGGAAGGGCTCGGCTTATTCCAGAAAGACGTAGGCTGTGGTTTAGCCCGTGCGCCAGCAGGCCACGCCCTGGGGCGCGACCACCGGGCCGCCCAGCAGGTAGCGGCCGGTGTCCGGCACCGGCGCCGTCCACTCGGTGTCGCCATAGTTGAAGGCGAAGGTCAGGTCGCCGCGGCGGCGCAGCCGCACCCCCTCCGGCAGTTCCGTCAAGTCGAGCCCGGCGACGCGGCCCAGCAGGTCGGCCATCACGCCGTGCAGCAGCGCATCGTCCGGCCAGCCGGCCAGGTAGAACCGGCTGGTGTCGCCGACCAAAGCCGGCGCGCCGTCGGCGAAGCGGGCCAGCGCCGGCAGGTCGGTCTCCAGCCATTCGCGCCAGCGCTGCACCGTGCCGGACAGGCCGCCGCCCGTCACCGGCTCCGTCAGGCCCGGGCGCAGCGAGGCGACCTGGATCACCTGCAGCGGCAGCAGATGCCGCAGCGCGCCGGGCGGCAGGCCGTCAGGGATGCGGAAGTCGCGGGTCTTGGCGCCGCTGCGCGGGCCGAACAGCAGGACCGCGTCGGTGGCAGCGAAGGCCTGGGCCGCCGCCTCCGACACATGCGCCAGCGACGGCACCACCACCGCCCGGTAGCCGACCAGGGACGCGCCCGGGCGCACCATGTCGACATCCAGGCCCAGGCGGCGGATCGCCCCGTACCAGCGGAACGCCAACTCGGCGTAGCGGAAATCCTGGCCCTGCGGCTGGATGCGGTGGAACCAGGCGGTCTCGTAGTCGAACACCAGCGCCACCGGGGCCTTCGTCGTGGCGGGCAGGGCGCCGGTGCGGGCCAACTCCTCGCCCACCTGCGTCGCCTCCGCGCCGCCGGGCGACAGCTTGCGGTCGGGCCGGTTCAGCCCGGCATGCATCTGTTCCTGCGCGAAGGGGGCCTGGCGCCAGCGGAAATAGCTGACCACCTCGGCGCCATGGGCCAGCGCCTCCCAGCTCCACAGCCGGACCATGCCGGGCTTCGGCACCGGGTTCCAGTCGGCCCAGTTCACCGGCCCCGGCTGCTGCTCCATCACCCACCAGCGGCCGCGGCCGACCGCGCGATAGAGGTCGTGGTTGAACGGCGCCAGGTCGGGGTGCGAGGTGCGGGCCCAGCGCACCCGTTCCGCGTCATCGGCGGCGATCTTCTCCAGCGCGCCGAGGGGATAGCTGTCCCAGGACGCGATATCCAGGTCTTCGCCCAGCGGCCAATGGTCGAAATCCTGGAAGAAGCCCATGAAGTTGTGGGTGACGAAGCGGCCCGGCGAATGCTGGCGGATGATACCGACCTGCATCCGGTTGTAGGCGGCGACCTGGTCGGAGGCGAAGCGCCAATAGTCCAGCCGCGCGGCCGGATTGGTCTCGGTCACCGCGGCCACGGGTGCGTCGATCTCGCCGAACCCCGCCACCTCCATCGACCAGAACACATTGCCCCAGGCCTCGTTCAGCACGCCGGGGGTCTGGTAGCGATGGCGCAGCCAGTCGCGGAAGGCGGCGACATCCTCGGGGCCATAGGACAGCACGGTGTCGTGGCAGCCGAACTCGTTGTCGGTCTGCCAGCCGGCGACCGCGTCGTGGCTGCCGTAGCGCCGGGCCACTTCCTCGGTGATGCGGGCGCTCTCGCGCAGCCAGGTCCGGCTGGAAAAGCTGGTGTGGCGGCGCGAGCCGAAGCCGCGGACCCGCCCGTGCGCGTCGACCGGCAGGATGTCGGGGTGGCGGTCGACCAGCCATTTCGGCGGCGTCGCCGTCGGCGTGCACATCACCACCTTCAGCCCGGCGGCGCCCAGCGTGTCGATCGCCCGGTCCAGCCAGCCCCAGTCGAACCGCCCCGGTTCCGGCTCGATCCGCGACCAGGCGAATTCGCCGATACGCACCCATGTCAGGCCGCTCTCCGCCATGCGCCTGGCGTCGTTCGCCCACATCGCCTCCGACCAGTGCTCGGGATAATAGCAAACGCCTAGTGTTCGTTTCATCGACTTCTCTCGAAGAGGGGGCTGTCGTTTGGACAGGTGATGGCGGATGGAGGATCAGCTCTTCACGGCGCCGAGCGTCAGTCCGGCGATGAAGTGCTTCTG
>NZ_JBYRFX010000136.1:0-7499 GCF_057815775.1 Inquilinus sp. | reverse complement strand
GGCGGCGGCGGCGACATAGGCGCGGCGCTTGGCCCGGGTCAGCCCGACATAGGCCAGCCGCCGCTCCTCCTCAAGTGCTGCGATGCCGCCATCGTCCAGCGCGCGCTGGTTCGGGAACACCCCTTCCTCCCAGCCCGGCAGGAAGACATGGGCGAATTCCAGCCCCTTGGCCGCGTGCAGGGTCATCAGCGTGACCTGCGGCCCGGTCTTGCCGGATTCGTTCTCCATCACCAAGCTGACATGCTCGAGGAAGGCGAGGAGGGTCTCGAACTCCTCCATCGCATTGATCAGTTCCTTGAGGTTGTCCAGCCGCCCGGCCGCCTCCGGCGATTTGTCGGCCTGCCACATCGCGGTGTAGCCGCTCTCGTCCAGCAGGGTCCGCGCCATGTCGACATGCGATCCCGTCTCCAGCATATCGCGCCAGCGCTGGAAATCGCCCATCAGGTTGCGCAGGGCGCCGCGCGGCTTCGGCTTCAGCTCGTCGGTCTCGACCAGCCGCAGCGTCGCCTCGGTCAGCGGCACGCCGAGGGCGCGGCTGGCTTGGTAGAGCAGCTGGATGGTGGCGTCGCCCAGGCCACGCTTCGGCGTGTTGACGATGCGCTCGAAGGACAGGTCGTTGTCCGGCTGGGCCACGATCCGGAAATAGGCGATGGCGTCGCGGATCTCCTGCCGCTCGTAGAAGCGTGGGCCGCCGACGACGCGGTAGGGCAGGCCCAGCGTCAGGAAGCGTTCTTCGAATTCGCGCATCTGGAAGCCGGCGCGCACCAGCACCGCGACCTCGTTCAGCGGCACCTGCTGGCGCTGCAGCGTCTCGATCTCGTCGCCGACCCAGCGCGCCTCCTCCTCACCGTCCCAGACAGTGTGGACGACGACGGTGTCGCCGCCCTCTTCCTCGGTGAACAGGGTCTTGCCCAGGCGGCCCTGGTTGTGCGCGATCAGCCCGCCGGCCGCGGCCAGGATATGGCTGGTGGAGCGGTAGTTCTGCTCCAGCCGGATCACCGCGGCGCCCGGGAAATCCTGCTCGAAGCGCAGGATGTTGCCGATCTCGGCGCCGCGCCAGGAATAGATCGACTGGTCGTCGTCGCCGACGCAGCACAGGTTGCGCTGCTTCTGCGCCAGCAGGCGCAGCCACAGATATTGCGAGACGTTGGTGTCCTGGTACTCGTCGACCAGGATGTAGCGGAAGCGGTCCTGATAGTCGGCCAGTACCTCCGCATGCTCCTGGAAGATCGTCAGGTTATGCAGCAGCAGGTCGCCGAAGTCGCAGGCGTTCAGCGTGCGCAGCCGCTCCTGATAGGCGATGTACAGCTGCAGCATGCGGCCCTGCGCCACCTCGCCGGCATCGGCCGGCTTCAGCTTGGCGGGGGTCAGGCCGCGATCCTTCCAGCGCTCGATCACGCCCAGCAGCACCTTGGCCGGCCAGCGCTTCGAATCGATGCTGTCGGCCTCGATCAGCTGCTTGATCAGCCGGATCTGGTCGTCGGTGTCGAGGATCGAGAAGTTGGAGCGCAGGCCGACCAGTTCGGCGTGCCGGCGCAGGATGCGGGCGGCCAGGGCGTGGAAGGTGCCCATCCACCAGCCCTCGGTCGGCGTGCCCAGCAGGTGGGCGACGCGCTCGCGCATCTCGCGCGCCGCACGGTTGGTGAAGGTGACGGTCAGCACCTGGCTCGGCCATGCCCGCCCGGTGGACAGGATATGGGCCAGGCGGGTGGTCAGCACCCGCGTCTTGCCGGTGCCGGCGCCGGCCAGGACCAGCACCGGCCCGTCCAGCGTTTCGACCGCCTGGCGCTGTGCCGGGTTCAGGTTCCGCAGGTAAGGCGGCTCCGCGCCGGCGGGGATGTTCCGGGAAAGTTCGACCATCCGTTGTCTATAGCATGACCGCGCGGCATCGGAAGGACCGGTGCGACCATCTGGACCCGATCGTGGGGTGGCTGCACGACCGCGCGCGGCTTGCCCTGGTTCGTCGATCCAGTACCCAGATTACACATATTATGTCGGATGAAACGCTATTCTCGAAGATTAATCTTTGTCCGACGATTAGGTTGTTCTTGGGCGTCATTGATGTCCGCGACCACTCGGAAGATATCTTCAGATAATATCTGCCTATAAAGCAGGATAAAATAGAAGAAATGGCCCCGTGTGCTTGCTGCGGTAGTGGCGCTCCACACATCGATCGATCCACCGACACCGATTTTGGAGACTCTGTGCGATGAGGTTCGTGACCCTCGCGGCAGGTGTTGCCGCAACGATTCTGACTGGCTCCGCCGCCTTCGGGCAGGCCTATGTTCAGACCAGCCTGGTCTCGAACATCGCGGGCCAGGCCCGATTCACCGATCCGAAGCTGAACAACCCCTGGGGGCTGGCCCGTGGCTCGGGGGGAACCTGGTTTACCGGCGTGCTCGATGCCGGAATCGCCGCGGCCTATGACGGCACCGGCCGCCGGCAGCCGATCTCGGCCGCCATCCCGCCGGCGGACCCGACCAACCCGGCCACCCTGATCGGCCGGCCGTCGGGCGTGGTCTTCAACGGCAGCCCGAAGGACTTCCTGATCGCCCCCGCCCGGCCGTCGACGCTGCTGGTTGCGACCATCGAAGGCACCATCGCCGGCTGGAACCCCGCCGGCGCGGTGCCGGTGTCGCCGACGGTCAAGGCCGTGACCGTGGTGAAGGCGACCGACGGGTCGGCCTATACCGGCCTGGCCATCGCCACCGCCGCCGATGGCCGCCGGCTGCTCTACGCCGCCAATTTCAGCCTCGGCCGGGTCGATGTGTTCGACACCGCCTTTCGCCGTGTGGCCCTGCCGCCGGTGCCGCGCGATCCCGGGGCGAATCCGGGCGCGGTCGTCGTCGCCGGCGAACAGGCGCCGGCCTTCGTCGACAGCCTCCTGCCCGCGAACTACCACCCCTTCAACGTCCAGGCCATCGGCAACGATGTGGTGGTGACCTACGCGCTGCTGCCGCCGGGCACGCTGCTGGAGACCGACGGCCCCGGCCTCGGCTATGTCGACATCTACAGTGCCTCGGGCCAGCTGCTGCGCCGGCTGGAGCATGGCGACTGGCTCAACGCGCCCTGGGGCGTGGCGCTGGCGCCGCTGGATTTCGGGCGCTTCAGCCACGATCTGCTGGTCGGCCAGTTCGCCGGCGCCGGCCATACCCAATCCAGCGGCTTCATCGCCGCCTATGATCTGGCGACCGGCCGGTTCGACGGCCTGCTGCAGGACCGCCAGGGGCAGCCGGTCGCGATCAACGGGCTGTTCGCGATCAGCCCCGGCAACACCGCCCCCGGCAGCCTCGACCCGGCGGCGGCGCCGGCCGCGCAGCTGTACTTCACGGCGGGGCCGAATGGCGGCGCCGACGGGCTGGTCGGGTATCTCAGCGCCGACCCGGCGGAGCTGACCGCCGGCAACGGCCAATAGCGCAGGGCCGGCCGTCGCCGCGGCCGATTGCATCCGGCGCCGGAGTCTGCTTGATCCTCGATCAGCGGTCCGGCGCCGGACCCGATGTCCCACCCAGCGCGAGCGCACCATGACCGAGCTGCTGATCCGCCCCGCCGAGCCCCGCGACGCCAAGGAGATCCTGGCGATGATCACCGAGCTGGCGGTGTTCGAGAAGGAGCCGGACGCCGTGCTGGCGACCGAGGCGGATCTGCTGCGCGACGGCTGGGGGCCGAAGCCGAAATTCGAGGCGCTGATGGCCGAGCGCGACGGTGCGGTGCTGGGCTTCGCCCTGTTCTTCCCGAGCTACTCGACCTGGGAGGGGCGGGAAGGGATCTACCTCGAAGACCTCTATGTCCGCGACGCCGCCCGCGGCCTCGGCGTCGGCCGGGCGCTGGTGGTGCGGATCGCCCAGCTGCTGGTCGAGCGCAGCGGCAAGCGGCTGGACCTGTCGGTGCTGACATGGAACCCGGCGCGCGAGGTCTATGCGCGCCTCGGCTTCGACCACAAATCCGATTGGACCGGCTACCGCCTGACCGGCGACGCGCTGAAGGCGCTGGCCGCGGGCGGCTGAGGCCGGCTCGTCAATCCGCGGCCGGATACCGTGCGGTGTCGCTGAGGCCGGAGATCAGCCAGCGGCCGTCGACGCGCGCGAGATTGACGATGTTGCTGCCGCTGTGCGTGATCCGGCCGTCGACCCGGAAGTCATAGGCGCACCAGATGATCGCGATGTCGCCGTCGGTGCGCACCAGCGGGTCGTAGATCCGCTCCTCCAGCACCGACGTGCCTTCTTTCGGGAAGATGTCGAGCAGCCCGGCCAGGGTGACCTGCTTGACCTCGCCGTTGCTGACCCGCGTCATCATCCCGTCGGGCAGGATCAGGTCCAGCAGGGATGCCGGCTGGCGCCGTTCCATCCCGGCGAGGAACGCCTGGAACACATCCATCACGGCCTGTTCATCGGCCGTCAGCTGCTGTGGCATGTCGCGTCTCCGATCGGAACCGGCGCACGCTACGCCCGTCGGGCCTGGAGACGGCGCGGAAAAGGGTTACAGCCGACATGGGGCGGATTGCGCCGTCGATTACCGAGTCTGTCGGCGCGAATATTCCAGGATGAAGATCAGGACGAGCGGCAGCAGGTTCAGGGCAACGATGGTCCCGGACAGGCCGGTCTCGAGGTAGAGGCCGAGCGACACGATGCCCTGGAATGGGTCCAGGCCGACGCCATAGGACGGCGTGGTGGCCGTCGCCTGGGTGCTGGCCGACAGCGTGACAGGCAGCCGGGCGATCATGTGGAAGTGATAGATCAGGGCACCGGTGTAGATGATCGGCATCTGGCCGAGCTGCACCAGGATCGACAAGAGATAGCCGATGCGGCGGCGGCGCCACAGCAGCCCCCCGGCGACGATGCAGGCCAGGAACAGCAGCACGGCGGCTAGCAGGGTCAGGCCCTGGGTCAGCGAGACGATCGCGGTGCTGTCCCGGTAGATCTGCGGCCCGATGGTGCCCAGGCCGACCAGCCCGCCCAGCATCTGGATCGCGGCGATGACCCGGTCGAACGGCGGTATCCGGGTCCGCGGGGGCATTCCCAGCGGGATGCGATCGCTGATGGTCATCGGCTGCTCGTCTCTATCCTTCGACGCGGCGATCCGTATTTCCCGCCCCGGGATGTGTCAAGCCGCGGGAGCGGACTCGTCGGGAGAGGACAGGCTGGGCCGCATCTGCGGCACGTCATGCCGGCGATGCTTCCACCAGCTCGTGTAGAGGATCGCGATGAACAGGACCGGGATGAGATTGGCGCCCAATGTGAAGCCGTTGGCATCGTTTCCCATGAAGAACTGAAAGCCGACATCGAGCACATTGGCTTCATATCCGAAGAGCAGATTGGTATCGCCGGTTCTGACATACCGCGTGAACACCAACAGCCTGATCAGCATGATGAATCGATAGATCAGGACGTCCGAGATCAGGGCCGGGATCTGCAGGGCCTGGATCAGGATCGACGCGACATAGCCGAAGCGGTTTCGTTTCAGAAGGCCGATGCCGGCAGCCACCGACAGGGCGAACAGCAGCGCAAAGACGGCGAGCGTGGCGGCAACGCCGATGGTCAGGTTGGCCAGGCCGATCTTGACCAGCTGGATGGCGCTGAGATGCAGCCCGATGATGCCGCCGGCGATTTCGATATAGGCGACGATGCGATAGGGCGACAGCAGGCGGAGAACACTTCGGCTCGTCATGGCGTCGCCCGGCATCCGATCGTCATTCGCACAGCCCGACCGAGCCTTCGGCGCAGATCTTGACGCCGTCGGTCCAGGTGGCGCCCGACAGATCGGCGTCGCGGAACACGGTGCCCAACAGCGCCGCCCCGGTCAGGTTGGCGCCGCGCATCTTGGCGCCGACGAAGCGGGCGTTGCGCAGGTCGCTGTTGGCCAGGGTCGCGCCGGTCAAATCGGCATCGGTGAAATCGGTGTTGCCCAGCTTGGCCGAATCCAGCTTGGCGCCCTTCAGGCTGGCGCTGATGAATTTGGCACCGAAGGCCTCGGCGCCGGTGAAGATCGCGCCGTCCAGCACCGCCCGGGTCAGGCTGACCTCGCGCAGCTGGCCACCGCTCAGGTCGACCTTGCTCAGCGCCCGCTCATCCTGCAGGCAGCGCCGCCAATTGACCTGCGGCGCCGCAGCGTCGCTGCAGCCGGCTTGCGCCGTGGCGATCAGGCCGGTCGTCAGGGCGACGGCGAAAAGGATGATCCGGGCGACTCGAAGGCCCAGCGAAGCGACCGACATGGCCGGACAGTCGGCCATCGTCCGGATTCGCGCAAGGGTGGCCGAGACCCCCGGGGGCCACGGATGGGGTCAGAGCGATTTGCCCACCGGCCGCACAATCCGGCGCTGCCGCTCGCGGAAGGCGATGAACAGGCTGGAGCAGACGATGACGGCGGTGCCGACCAGCTCGATCGGCGTCGGGAACTCGCCCCAGACGACCAGGCCGAGGCCGAGGGCAAAGACCAGCGAGGCATAGTCGAACGGCGCGACCACGGATTCCGGGGCCAGCTGGTAGGCCTTGGTCATCAGGATCTGGGCGACGCCGCCGATCAGCCCGACCGCGACCAGGATCGGTACGTCCACCAAATCCGGCCAGACGCCGATGAAGGGCAGGGTGGCGGCGCCGGCGATGACGCCGGTCAGGGTGAAGTAGAAGACGATGGTGACGTTCGGTTCGGTGTCCGCCATCTTGCGGATCGAGATCATGGCGAAGGCGGTGGCCAGCGCCCCGCCCAGCGCGACCACGGCGCCGAAGGAAATGCCGCCGGCGTCGGGATGCACCACCAGCAGCACGCCGATGAAGCCGATGATGACGGCGCTCCAGCGATAGATGCGCACGGTCTCGCCCAAGAGCGGGATCGCCAGGATGGTGATGAACATCGGCGCGGCGTAGCCCAAGGCCGTCGCCGTCGCCAAGGGCAGCATGCCCAGCGCGGTGAAGCCCAGGAACATGGAGCACAAGCCGGAGCCGGAGCGGCGCAGATGGGCGACCAGCCGGGTGGTGCGCAGCACCTTCCAGCCGCCCAGGCGGTGCACCAGCCACAGCACCGGGATCATGGCGAACAGGCTGCGCGCGAACACGATCTGGCCGACCGGATACTGGTCGCCCAGCTGCTTGATCAGCGCGGACATGCAGGTGAACAGGGCGGCCGAGGCCAGCTTGTAGCCGATGGCGGGGAGCATCGAGGCCGGGGCCGACTCGGTGGTCCCGTCGGGGCCGGCCTGGGAGATCGTCATCGGAAGCGTGGCCTGTGGCGGCTCGATCGTTATGTCAGGCTAACGCCGGACAAACCGTTGCGGCCATGGACGTTCACGCCGGGGCTGCCATGCGGCCGCGAGTCGCGTGGGTTGGGTTCGCCGGGGCGAACCCAACCACGCGGAGCTGCGGCTTACTGGCCGGTCCAGCCCTTGTAGTCCTTGACGTTGTCGCGGGTGATCAGGGTCGACGGGATCAGCGTCGGGTCGTTCGCCGGCTTCTGGCCGTTGATGATACCGACGCCTTCTTCCACCGCCTTGCGGGCCATGGAGA
>NZ_JBYRFX010000135.1:0-7090 GCF_057815775.1 Inquilinus sp. | reverse complement strand
ATGTATTGCAGGGCGGCGAGGTCGAGCATCATGAAGGTCTGGGGCGCCCCCCAGGTCTCGTAATTGTAACCGCTCGTGTCGTCGCCGATGAAGGTGCGATAGGTCATGATCGAGAATTCGAGCGAGTCGACGTCGCTCGGCAGCGCCCCGAACACATCGGTTTCCTGGCCGTGCTTCAGGCCCAGTGAGTGGCCGAGCTCATGCAGCACCGTATGCCAGTCGTAGTTGCCGGCCGTTGGTGCGGCGCCGCTAGGCCCGAAAAACGCATCGCCGCCGGTGTTAGAATTGCTTGGGTAATAGGCGTAGGCGGTGCCGGGATTTGCGGTGTTGGCGACCCGGATGGTGCCGCTCCCCGAGCCACTGCCCGCATAGTCGATCCCGAGATTGGTGAAGCCTTCGACCGAGAAGCCCACCCCGCCGAGAGGCTGCGTATAATGCGCGGCGTTGAGGGCGAAATGGACGGCGATCATTTGCTGCGCCGTCATCTGGTGGAAGTTGGTCAACGCCTCGGGATAGCCGGCCTGATAGTCAGCCGTGGAATCGGGATCACTGTAGGTGATGAACCCGTCCGACCAGCGGGAGCCACTCAGGATGCCGTCGATCCGTTGGTCGCCGGATGCGACGACCGCGACGGAGGGGTCGGCCGAGCCGTTCTCCACAGGCTTCTCCGTGCCCGACACGGCGGAATCCAGCAGGACCCTGCTGGGCTGGCCGATGGCTGGCGCTGTGTCGGAATGGCCGGTGGCGTGGGTTTGCAGGCCATCGGCCTGTCCGATCGGTGCGGCGGTCAGCGCCGCGACTGCGGTGCCGCCACCATCGCCCGGCCGGGATTGATCGACCGGACTCTGATCGACCACGAGGGCGTGGGCATTCGACCATCTCCGCATCGACGCCCAGGCGACCGTGTCGTCGTCGCCGTCGGGAAACTGGGTGTGGATCGGGTCGTCGTTGTCGTCGGCGCCCAGTAGGAAATCGTCGTATCCAGTAAAGTTTCGGGAAATCACGTCAAGCCTCCCCCTTTGGAGAAATCCAATGTTCAGTTCCGACTGATCCATTGCTTGCTTTGAGCGTGATTTGGGCGGAACGGCGATCAGAATAAAGGGATCGCCATTCGAGCCAATTTGAACGTGACATGAGATCATGTTGAGAAGATGTCACGATCATGTCTTGAAGAAATAGGAATTTATTTCTGGATCTTGCTCATTTCTCCGAGAAACAAAATTTCTCTAGGACTGAATAACATACCCCAGAATGGATAATTTGTCAATAAATTGGATATAATTGATAATTTCACCAGGAGCAATGCCGGGCTACGGCCAATCGTCCGGCCATTACAGCCATCCGCCCGCATCCTCCGGCATTGGGAATCTTTACTGGTCACATCCGGGATCGCGCGTTCGGCGTCGCCTTATTTATTGCACACAGTTCGGCGACACTAGGCTGTGCTGGGTTGCGCCAGGGCAGGGGACGGGACAATGAACGAGCCGCGCCATCACCACCGGGTTTTCGCGGCCACGCTGTCCCTGCTGTCAGCCGCGCTGCCCTATGCAGCGGAAGGAGGCGTGGCCGACAGCCGGGACGGCGGCGCGCCGGTGGTGACAGGAGGGGGATTGATGGCGGCTCAGAGCGTCATGGAGCGGCCGCCTGATGATGGGGCCGTGATCGCCCGGGAATTCCGTGGGGCCGTCGATGACGGCTCGAGCGCGGCGCTGATCCGCTTTATCGCGCGGCATCCCGACCATGCGCTCGCAAGTGACGCGTGGGCGTTGCTGGACCGGAAGAGTGCTCCGGATCCAGGGCTTCTCGGCAATGACCCGGACGCCGTGATCTACGCGGCGTTCGATGCCGCCCGGCGGGCCGGCACGATCGGGGCCTACCAGATGTTCGCCAGCCTCTACCCCAACCATCCCCTGACCCAGGTTGCTGACAGCCGCATCCGCGCCTTGCGATGACGCCGGCGTCGTGAGGGCGGCGACCCGGAGAGAGGCCAGGAGCATGCCGAAGCTGCAGGCGGCGATCAGGCCTTCCGTGACAGCCGCACGGCCTAGCCTCGGTTTCGCAGCACCGCTGCCACGTCGACCGGCCCCGCTTCGGCCGGGTCCAGGTCGAGATCCTGCTCGATATGGGTCAGGTGGGCCAGCATGGCGGCGCTGGCGCGGTCCGGGTCGTGGCCGGCCAGGGCCTGCAGGATCGCCTGGTGCTCGGCGTTGCCGCAGGCCGAGGCGCCGCTGCGGCCGTATAGGGCGATGACCAGCGAGGCGCGCGACACCAGCTCGCGCAGGAACCGCTCCATCACCCGCTGCCGGGCGATCTCGGCCACCGCCAGGTGGAACAGGCCGGACAGCTGGATGGCGCGCGGCCGTTCGCCCCGGTGCAGGGCCTCCGCCTCGTCCGCCAGGTGCCGTTCCAGCCGGTCGATGTCGGCGGGCGTGGTGCGCTCGGCGGCGCGGCGGGCGATCGCCGCCTCGATCGTGCGGCGGGTTTCGAACACCTCGCGCGCCTCCTCGACCGTCGGCGCCGCGACGAAGGCGCCGCGATTCTTCTCGATCACCACCATGTTCTGGTGCGCCAGCGCCTGCAGGGCGGAGCGGACGAGGGTGCGGCTGACGCCGAAGGCGGTGCCGATCTCGTCTTCCGACAGCTTGGTGCGCGGCGGCAGCCGGTGCTCGACGATCGCATCCAGGATCGACCGGTAGATCATCGACACGCGCCCACCGCGATCGGGGATGTCGCGGCTTTCGGCCAGCGTGCCGACGGTCTCGATCGTGTCCATCTCAAACTCCGGCCCGGCCGGTCCGGCGGGCATGCCTTGCAGCGGCTTCAGGACTTGTTCCGGGCCACCATCCCATGCCGGCCGGCGGCGCTCAAGATTGTATTCTTACGCTGTATGGATTGTGCACAATCTGCGGGCGGCCTGTATGCGGCTGCCTAAACCATAGGCGGGCCGGTAGCCTCGACCTTGGATCGAATCCCGGAATCCTGCGGTCCGGTCGATTGGCACGGGGCTTGCAGACCTGCTTTCCCGACAAGGGAGAGCAGATGCGCGGCGCAGATCTCGAACTGGTGAAGGTGACGAAGCGCTACGGCCGCACGGTGGCCGTGGACGGCATCGACCTGAAGATTCCGGCCGGCACCTATTGCTGCCTGCTCGGGCCGTCCGGCTGCGGCAAGACCTCGACCCTGCGCATGGTCGCGGGGCATGAGGCGGTGTCCGACGGCGACGTCATCCTGGGCCCGACCAACGTCACCGACCGGCCGCCGGCCAAGCGCGGCACGGCGATGATGTTCCAATCCTACGCCCTGTTCCCGCATCTCTCGGTCACCGACAACGTCGCCTTCAGCCTGAAGATGCGCGGCGTGGCCAAGGCGGTGCGCCGGGCCAAGGCGGCGGAGCTCTTGGCCCTGGTGGCGATGGGGGCCTATGCCGAACGGCTGCCGGGGCAACTGTCCGGCGGCCAGCAGCAGCGCGTGGCGCTGGCCCGCGCCCTGATCACCCAGCCGCAGATCCTGCTGTTGGATGAGCCGCTCTCCGCCCTCGACCCGTTCCTGCGGATCAAGATGCGGGCCGAGCTGAAGCGGCTGCAGGCCGAACTCGGCATCAGCTTCATCCATGTCACCCACAGCCAGGAAGAGGCGATGGCCCTGGCCGACCTTGCCGTGGTGATGAATGGCGGGCGGATCGAACAGGCCGGCCCGCCGCAGGAATTGTTCGCCCGGCCGGCCACCGAATTCGTCGCCCGCTTCATCGGCGGCCACAACGTCGTCCGTCTCGGCGGCGGCCTCGCCACCCTGCGCGCCGACCGGCTGCGGCTGTCGAAGGTCAACGGCGCCGGCCTGCCCGCGGGGGCGGTCGAGGCGGTGGTGCAGGGGGTCGAATACCAGGGCACCACGGTCCATGTCGCCTTCGCCTGCGACCTGGCGCCCGACATGCTGGCCTGGCTGCCCGAGGCCGCGTTCTTCGCCGATCCGGTGGCACCCGGTGACCGGGTCGCCGTCGGCTGGGCCGACACCGACATCCATCCTCTTCCGAGCGATGCCGCGGGGCGCGGCGAGTTTCGCCCCCAACCCTGAAGGAGGCTCACAATGGCGGACACCAAGACTCCAAAGACCCCCGGGTCTTCTAAGATTCTGGGCGGCCTCTCGCGCCGTGCGCTGCTGAAGACCACGGCGGCGACGGCCGGCGCGCTGGTCGGCAGCCGCGCCATCACCGGCTTCCCCGCGATCATCGCGGCCGAGCCGGTGACGCTGCGCTATCTCGGCACCGCGGTGAACCAGAGCGCCGACATCGCCAGGAAGGCGAAGGAGGATCTGGGCATCATCATCGAATACGTGCCGGTCACGACCGACGAGGTGACCAAGCGCATCGTCACCCAGCCCAACTCCTTCGACCTGGTCGACAGCGAGTATTTCAGCCTGAAGAAGCTGCTGCCCTCCGGCAACCTGCAGGGCATGGACGCCCGGCGGATCAAGTATGTCGACCAGATCTCGACCGTCTTCACCAAGGGCGAATTGAACGGCAAGAAGATCGGCGACCAGGGCACCGCGCCGAAGAAGGTGTTCTACCTCACCGACAAGACCTCGAAGACCTTCGCCAGCGAGCCGACCGAGTGGATCACCCTGATCCCGACCACCTACAACGCCGACACGCTGGGCATCCGGCCCGATCTGATCGGCCGGCCGATCGAGAGCTGGAAGGAGCTGCTGAACCCGGATTTCAAGGGCAAGGCGTCGATCCTCAACATCCCGTCGATCGGCATCATGGATGCGGCGATGGTGGTGGAGTCCAGCGGCCTGCACACCTATGCCGACAAGGGCAACATGACCAAGGCCGAGATCGACCTGACCATGAAGGTGCTGACCGAGGCCAAGCAGGCCGGCCAGTTCCGCGCCTTCTGGCAGGATTTCAACGAGAGCGTGAACCTAATGGCCTCGGGCGAGACGGTGATCCAGTCGATGTGGTCGCCGGCCGTGACCAAGGTGCGGTCGATGGGCATCGCCTGCACCTTCCAGCCGCTGAAGGAAGGCTACCGCGCCTGGGCCTCCGGCTTCGGCCTGCCGAAGACCCTGAAGGACCGGAAGCTCGACGCCGCCTACGACTTCGTCAACTGGTTCCTGTCCGGCTGGGCCGGCGCCTATCTCAACCGCCAGGGCTACTACTCGGCGGTTCTGGAGACGGCCAAGGCCAATATGGAGCCCTATGAATGGGCCTATTGGATGGACGGCAAGCCGGCGGCCCAGGACATCAAGGCGCCCGACGGCACGGTGATGGAGAAGGCCGGCGCGGTGCGCGACGGCGGCTCCTACGACGCGCGGATGGGCGGCGTCGCCTGCTGGAACGCGGTCATGGACGAGAACGAGTACATGGTCCGCAAGTGGAACGAATTCATCGCCGCGTGATGTGATCACCTGCCTCGGCCGGGTTCGCCGTCGCGAACCCGGCCGACCTCGCCGAAAGCCGCCGTCGATGACCGCCATTCCCGCCGAAGACATCGGGCCGGCCCGCAAGGCTGCTGTGCCGCAGGCCGGCGCCCGGGTCCGCGCCGTCGCGTTCCTGCAGGCGGCGCCGATGATGCTGGTGTTCCTGCTGTTCTTCGTGCTGCCGCTGGCGGTGACGGTGGTGGTCAGCTTCTGGGACTACACCGAATACTCGATCGTGCCGGACTTCACGCTGCGCAACTATGTCGAGGCGTTCGACGGCTGCCTGACCTCGCTGCCCGACCTGTGCACCACCTTCAAGACCTACATCTCGACCCTGAAGATCGGGGTGATGGTGTGGGCGATTACGCTCGGGCTCGGCTTCACCATCGCCTATTTCCTGGTGTTCCACATCCGCACCATGGCGATGCAGGTGGTGCTGTGCCTGCTGTGCACCATCCCGTTCTGGACCTCGAACGTGATCCGGATGATCTCCTGGATTCCGCTGCTCGGCCGCAACGGGCTGGTGAACCAGAGCCTGATGGGCCTCGGTGTCATCGGCCAGCCGATCGACGGGCTGCTCTACTCCGAATTCTCCGTCGTGCTGGCCTTCGTCCACCTGTTCACCGTGTTCATGATCGTGCCGATCCTGAACTCGATGCTGCGGATCGACCGGTCGCTGATCGAGGCCGCGACCGATGCCGGCGCCAGCGGCTGGCAGACGCTGTGGAACGTGATCGTGCCGCTGTCCAAGCCGGGCATCGTCATCGGCTCGATCTTCGTCATCACCATCGTGATGGGCGATTTCGTCACCGTCGGCGTCATGGGCGGCCAGCAGATCGCCTCGGTCGGCAAGGTGATCCAGGTCCAGCTCAGCTATCTGCAGTTCCCGGCCGCGGCGGCGAATGCGGTGATCCTGCTCGCGGTCGTGATCATGATCATCGTCGCCCTGACCCGGCTGGTCGACATCCGCAAGGAGCTCTAGCGATGCGCGAGGGGCGCCCCGCCTCCTTCTACATCCTGGCCGCCGTGTTCGCCCTGTTCGTGCTGTTCCTGTACGGGCCGACGCTGACGATCTTCGTGCTGTCCTTCCAGGGGCCGCAGGGCGGGCTGACCTTCCCGATGAACGGCGTCTCGACCTTCTGGTTCGAGAAGCTGTGGGCCGGCATGGGCGTGGTCGACATCGGCGCCGCCTTCTGGCGTTCGCTCGAACTCGGCCTCGTGGTCATGGTGCTGACCATGACATTCTCGGTGCTGGCCGGCCTGGCCTTCCGCAAGCGCTTCCCGGGCCAGACCATCCTGTTCTACACCGCCATCGCCAGCCTGATCATGCCGTCGATCGTGGTGTCGCTCGGCATCGCCCTGGAATTCCGCCTGCTCGACGATGCGATCCGCGATTTCGGCGACAGCTGGGGCATCGCCTGGATCACCGATGACTTCACCACTGCCATGGGGCTGTTCCGCTCCGGCCTCGGCGCGCACCTGACCTGGACGCTGCCCTTCGGCCTGCTGATCATGTTCGCGGTGTTCAACCGCTTCGACCGCAGCTACGAGGAGGCGGCGCGCGATCTCGGCGCCTCGGCGTGGCAGACGATCCGCCATGTCGTGCTGCCGATCGTGCTGCCGAGCCTGGTCGGCGTCGGGCTGTTCGGCTTCACGCTTTCCTACGACGAGT
>NZ_JBYRFX010000134.1:0-2967 GCF_057815775.1 Inquilinus sp. | reverse complement strand
CCGCAAGGGGAGGGGGGACTCAATATGCTCGACCTCGCCCCCATCGATCATGGCAATGCCTGGAGGGCCTTCTAAAAAGAGCCCTACGCCGCCGTGGCCTCGGGCGCTTCGACCAGGCGGCCCGGGGCGGTGCCGTCCTTTTCGATCCGCCAGTGGCGGTCGTGAAAGGCGGCGACCTTGGGGTCGTGCGAGATGGTCAGCCAGGTCGTGCCGGGCAGCCGGTCGCGCAGCAGGGCGAACATCCGCTCCTCCGTCGCCTCGTCCAGCGCGCTGGTCGCCTCGTCCAGGAACAGCCAGTCGGGCTTGGCCAGGATGGCGCGGGCGATGGCCAGCCGCTGCTGCTCGCCCGGCGACAGCCGGCGGGCCCAGTACTCCTCCTGCGCCAGCGCCGGCACGAGATGGCCGAGATCGACCGCCCGCAGCGCCTCCGCCGCGGTGTCGGCCGGCACCTCCTCCGGCTTGGCCGGGTAGGCGACGGCGGTGTGCAGGGACCCCAGCGGCAAATAGGGCCGCTGCGGCAGGAACAGCACCCGGGCGTCGCCGGGCAGCCGGACCTTGGCCTTGCCGAACGGCCAGATGCCGGCCAGGGCGCGGAACAGCGTGCTCTTGCCGGCGCCGGACGGGCCGGTCAGCAGCAGCCGGTCGCCGGGCTGGACCGACAGGCCGTGGCCTTCCAGCAGCGGCTGGCCGTCGGGCAGGGCCAGCTGAACGGTCTCGACCGCCAGGTCGCGGTCGGCGCCGGTGGCGACCTCGATGCCGGTGGATTGCGCACCGGACTTGGCCTCGGCGAGGCTGTGGCGGAAGCCGGTCAGACGATCGACGGTCGCCTTGTAGTCGGCCAGGGTGGAATAGGCGCTGACAAACCAGGACAGTGAATCCTGGACATTGCCGAAGGCCTGGATGACTTGGACGACGCCGCCGAGTTCGATGGTCTTGGCGAAGTATTGCGGTGCGACCAGGATACCGGGAAACACGGCGGAGGCTTGGCCGTAGGCGGAGGTGAAGAAGCCGAGCTTCTTCGTCCGGCTCATCAGCTGGTAGTAGTTCTCCATCACCCCACCGAACAGGCGCAGCAGCCCCTGCCTCTCGCTCGCCTCGCCGCGATAGAGCGCGATCGCTTCGGTGTTCTCGCGGAACCGGACCAGGCCGAAGCGGAAATCCGCCTCCCGCTTCTGCTGCATGAAGCTCAGCCGGATCAGCGGGCGACCCAGGAGATGGGTCAGGATGGTGCCGACGATGGCGTAGACGATGGCCGCCCACAGCATGAAATGCGGAATGGTGATGCCGCCGCCGCCGAACAGGGGGATGGTCAGGGGCGCCGCCAGCCCCCACAGGATCACCGCGAAGGAGAACAGGTTCACCACATTGCCGAGAAAGCTGAGGCTGAGGGTGAGGGTGCCGTCGACGAATTGCTGGATGTCGTCGGAAATGCGCTGGTCAGGGTTGTCGGTCACGCCCGCCGTCAGCTGCTGGCGGTAATAGGCCCGATCGCCCAGCCATTCGCCGAGCAGGTGGTCGGTCATCCAGCGCCGCCAGCGGATGCGCAGCCACTGGCCGAGATAGACCGCGTAGACGCCGCGCAGGACGGACACCGTCGCCAGGCCGCTAAAGATCGCGATCTCGCGCCAGAACGCGGGCTGGTTGTAGTCCTGCAGCGCCTGGTAGAAGCGGTTGTACCAGAAGCTGAACTGCACGCTGAGGAAGACGGCGCCGAGGGTGAAGGCGATGATCACGACCAGCAGCCCGATCGCCGGCCATTTCTCCTTCGAGCGCCAGAACGGCATCAGAAGGGCGAAGTAGTCCTTCCAGAATTGCCGTGTGCCCTGCTTCATCTCGCCACTCCGCTCTGCCGGCCGATCCCCGGGTGCAACCCCTGCCGTCATATCGTGAGCGGCGGGATCGCACCCGTGAATTCTCCGTCATGCGGCGGTCATATCAGCGCGATCAACGCAGCGTCGGCAGCACCATCTCGCGATCCACAGCGATCCAGGCACCCGGCGGCAGGTCGCCCAGTTCGATGCCGCCGATGGCGGCCCGCACCAGGCGCAGGGTCGGGTGGCCCACCGCCGCCGTCATCCGCCGCACCTGGCGATTGCGGCCTTCGGTCAGGGTCAGGCGCAGCCAGGTGGTCGGGATTGCCAGCCGGAACCGGATCGGCGGATCGCGCGGCGCCAGCTCCGGCTCCGCCTCCAGCCGCTCGGCCAGGCAGGGTTTGGTCCGCCCATCGGTCAGGGCGATGCCTGCGGCCAGGGCGTCCAGCGCCTCATCCGCCGGCTCGCCCTCGACCTGCACCAGATAGGTGCGGGGGTGGCCGTGCTTGGGGTCCAGCAGCCGCTTGATCAGCGGCCCGTCATCGGTCAGCAGCAGCAGCCCTTCGCTGTCGGCATCCAGCCGTCCGGCGGCATAGATGCCGGGCGGCAGGCCGAATTCGTTCAGGCCGCGCCAGCGCCCTTCCGGCGTGAACTGGCTCAGCACGCCATAGGGCTTGTGGAAGACGATGTAGCGGCACTGGTCCGGCTCAGGTGCCGGTCGCTTCCGCCGCTCGTCGCGCCAGCGATCCTCGGGCTTGGTGGATTTGTGCCGTGGCGCGTCGCCGATCGTCTTGCGCGACGAGGTCAGGGCCCGGGCCACCGACGGCCGGGTGCGCTCGCTGCGGCCGGCGGGGGCGGGCTCCGGCGGTGCTTCCGGCATCTCGCTGCGTGACGGGAGCCGGCCACGGGGCCGGCGGCGGTCGGGGACGATTTCCTCGACCGGCTCCTCGCCGCCATCCCACAGCCATTCCGGGATCGCGGCGAGATCGCCGCCGGCCTTGTCGGCACCGGGCCGCGACCGGGCGCCGGCCGGCTTGCCGCGGGGCGCCCGGCGCGGGTCGGCCTTTGCGTCGGTCGTTCGCGGGCCGCGGGCGCGAATACGAGCGCCAGCTCGTCCGGATCGGCGAGCTCTGGGCAGGTGCCATCGCGTCCGAGG
>NZ_JBYRFX010000133.1:0-6212 GCF_057815775.1 Inquilinus sp. | reverse complement strand
AAGCGCATCGCAATCAACAGCCAGACCAGCGTCACCACCATATAGACCATGGCCATGGCGTCGATCGACTGCGGCGCGCGCACGCCGGCGGCGAACACCGAATAATACAAAGCCACCACCAACGTCTGCGTGTCGGAGCCGGCGGTCATGAAGGTCAACTCGAACATCGCGATGGTGCGCACCAGCACCAGCAGCGAGGCCGCCAGGATGCCCGGCGCCAGCAGCGGCACCAGCACGTGCCGGAACAGCTGTGGTGTGCGGGCGCCGAAGACGCGGGCCGCCTGTTCGACCCGTGGGTCGATCTGTTCGATGAACGGGATCATCACCAGGATGACGAAGGGCACGGTCGGCACCAGGTTGGCCAGGATCACGCCCCACATCGTGCCGGCCAGGCCGGATTGGTACAGCACCGTCGCCAGCGGAATGCCGAAGGTGATCGGCGGCACCAGCAGCGGCAGCAGGATCAGCAGCATCACCAGCCGGCGCCCGGGGAAATCGCGCCGTGCCATGGCATAGGCAGCCGGCACGCCGAGCAGCCCCGACAGCAGCACCACGGCGCCGACGACCTCGAAGGTGACGATCAGGATGTCGTGCAGCTGGAACTCGTCCCAGGCCGAGGCATACCAGCGGGTGGTGAGGCCGACCGGCAGCCAGGTGCCGAGCCAGCGGGTGGCGAAGGAGTTCACCACCACGGTCGCGATCATCGCGAACAGGTTCAGCACGAAGAAGCCGACCAGGGCCCAGACCGCGAAGGCCCAGAGGCGGGCGCCGATGCCGTCGTTCCGGGTCATCGCCTCACCCCTTCCCGCCGCCGGCCGGGCCGCGATAGACCAGCCCCCGCGCGCCCAGCACCGCGGCGACGACCAGCAGCTGGACCAGCCCCATGATCATCGCCACGGCCGAGGCCATGGAATAATCGTACTCCTCGAAGGCGACCTGGTAGGCGGCGATCGAGATCACCCGCGTCGGCCCCGCCGGCGCGCCCAGCAGCACGGCCGAGGGGAACACCGAGAAGGCCTGCACGAAGGACAGGCAGAAGGTGATGATCAGCCCCGGCACCAGCAGCGGCAGGAAGATGTGGCGGAAGCGCGCCCTGGCGCCCGCCCCCAGCGTCGCCGCTGCCTGTTCCAGCGCCGGATCGATGCCGGTGACGTAGGACAGGGTCAGCAGGAAGGTGAAGGGGAAGCCGGTGATCACCAGCGACAGGAACACACCCCAGTAATTGTGCAGCAGCCGCACCGGGCTGGAGATCAGGCCGAGCCACAGCAGCGACCGGTTGAGCCAGCCCTGCGGCCCGAGATAGTTCAGCAGCCCTTCCGCCACCAGCACGGTGCCCAGCGTGATCGGCAGCACCAGGATGGTGATCAGGAGCCGCTGCCGCACCATCAGCCGCATCCGCATCGCCACTGGCAGCGCCGCCAGGATGTTGATCAGCGTCACCGGCAAAGCGAGCTGCAGCGTGGTGCCGATGGTGTCGTAGAAATACGAGTCGCCGAAGAAGCGTTGGTAATTCGCCAGCCAGTCGCCGGCCTTGGGCAGGAAGGACAGCACCAGCCCATAGGCGAAGGGGTAGATGAACAGCGCCAGCAGCAGCAGCACCGCCGGCAGCACCAGCAGCGTCACCCCGTCGAGCCCGCGCCGGGCCAGCCGCAGCCGCAGCGGCGGGCGATCGGCGGCAACCGCGCTCACGCCGTCGCCTCGGCGTACACCAGCACGCGCTCGGGGTCGGCGCCGAAGCGCAGGGCGGCGCCGGGGCCGACCGGGTGTTCCGACCGGAAGAACAGCTCGGTCCCTTCGCCGGTCCGGGCGGTGCCGTAGAAGTCGCGACCGCGGTATTCGACGGTCTCGACCGTGGCGGCCAGCGGGCCGTCCGGCCGCGGCGTCAGATCGTCGGGGCGGATCGCCACCACCGCGTCGCCCGACCCGGCATCACCCGCCACCGGCATGCCGAGCAGTGTGGCGCCGGCCACGGTGACACCGATGCGGCCGTCACCCGAGGTGGCGATCGTGCCGCGCAGGATGTTGCGGTAGCCCATGAACTCGGCCACGTCGGCATGGGCCGGCCGGGCATACAGCTCCGGCGGCGTGCCGATCTGGCGCACCGACCCGTCGCGCAGCACGACGATGCGGTCGGCCAGCGACAGCGCCTCGTCCTGGTCATGGGTGACGTAGATGGTGGCGGAGCCCAGCAGCGTGTGAATGCGCCGGATCTCGGCCCGCATCTCCAGCCGCAGCTTGGCGTCGAGGTTGGACAGCGGCTCGTCCATCAGCACCAGCGGCGGCTCGATCACGATGGCGCGGGCGATGGCGACGCGCTGCTGCTGCCCGCCCGAGAGCTGGCCCGGCAGCTTCGCCTGCTGCGCGCCGAGGCGGACCAGGGCCAGCGCCTCATCCACCTTGCGGTCGATCTCCGCCTTCGGCCGGCCCCGCATCGCCAGGCCGAAGCCGATGTTGCGGCGCACATTCATGTGCGGGAACAGCGCGTAGTTCTGGAACACCATGCCGAAGCCGCGATCCTCCGGCTTCAGCAGGTCGATGCGGGTGTCGTCCAGCCAGATCCGCCCCCCGGTCAGCGGCAGCAGGCCGGCGAGGCAGTTCAGCGCCGTCGACTTGCCGCAGCCGGACGGGCCGAGCAGGGCGATGAATTCGCCCCGCCGCACCGTCAGGGACACGTCTTTCAGCGCGTTGAGCGCGCCGAAGTCGCGGCTGACCCCTTCCAGCCGCAGTTCACGGAAATCGCGCGAGGCGATGGTCATCGCGGCTACTTGGTCTTCTGGGTGCCGATCTCCTCATCCCAGCGCCGGAAGGCGAGGACGAGCTTGTCGGGGGTCAGCGGCACCTCGACCGGATTGTCGGCGATCAGCTTCTCGTATTCCGGCCGGCCGAATTCCTGGATCGCCTGGCGGCTGTCCTCCGGCGCCATGTCGAGGGTCACGCCCTTCACCGCCGGGCCCGGGTAGAAATAGCCCTGGTCGTAGGTGAAGGCCTGCTGTTCCGGCGTCAGCAGGAAGCTCATCAGGTCCAGGAGCACGGCGAGCTTGTCCGCCGCCACGCCCTTCGGCACGCACATGTAGTGGGCGTCCGAGATCCAGTGGAAGCCCTTGAGGGCGCCGACCTTGGCCTCTTCCGGCACCACGCCGAGCACGCGCGGATTGATGTCCCAGCCGGTGGTCGAGGCAATCATATCGCGCGAGCCCTCGGCGAACTCCTTCATCATCGCGGCGGTGCCGGTCGGGTAGTACTCGATATTCTGCCCGAGCTCCTTGAGATAGGCCCAGGTCTTCTCCCAGCCATTGACCGGGTCCTTCGGGTCCTTGTCGCCGAGCAGGTAGGGCAGGCCCATGATGAAGGTGCGCCCCGGGCCCGAATTCGCCGGCCGGGCATACATGAAGCGGTTGGGATGGGCCTTGGCCCAGGCCAGCAGATCCTCGGCCGTGGTCGGCACCTCGGGGACCCGGTCGGCCGCGTATTCCAGCAGCGGGCCCGAGGGGTAGTAGGTGACGCAGACGCCCTGGCCCTGCGCCAAACCCTGCATATTCCAGGCCGCCGGCTGGTAGATGCTCTGCAGGTCCGGCAGCGCCGAGGCGAGGTCGGGCAGCAGCGGCGTCCACAGCTTCTGGTCGATGCCGGCCGACAGCGCATCCGTGCCGGTGAGGACGAGGTCGATGTCGACCCGGCCCGCATCCTGCTGCGCCTTCAGCTTGCCCGGCAGCTCCGGCGCCGGCGCCTTGGTGAAGGTGATGCGCGACACCAGGTTCGGCTTGGCCGCACGATAGTTCTCGATCGCCTTCTGGGTCAGGGCCAGGTTGCCGGCGACGTCGATCACGTTGAGATCGACCGGGGAGGACGGCAGGGCCAGCGGCTGGGCCGCCCTGGCGCCGGTGACCCCGAGTGCCCCGACCCCGGCGATGCCGCCGAGCAGATGACGGCGGGTGATGTCCAAGCCTGTCATGATGTCCTCCCCTGTTTTCGTTGCCGGCGTTTCGTTATGGGTGTTCCCGTCTCAGGCGGCCGGAGGTGGGCCTCCGGGTTCGGCATAGGCCGCGGCCGTCGCCTTCGCCCCCCGGCGGATCAGCGTGTCGAGCGCGCGCGTCACCGCCGCGCGGAAGCCGGGATGATCCGGCAGGTCGTCGCCGAACACCGCCCGCACGCCCAGCAGCGCCGGCGCCAGCCGGTCGGCGGCAGGGCCTGCCTCACGCGCGATCGCGGCGAGGTCGGCGGCCAGCGGATCCCGGACATCGATCGGCCGTCCCGCCTCGTCCGTCCCGGCGACGTAGCGCATCCACGCGGCGACCCCGAGGGCATGGCGTTCGATCGGCAGGCCGTGGGCCAGCCGGTCGCGGATGGTGCCAAGCAGGCGCTGCGGCAGCTTCTGCGACCCGTCCATGGCGATCTGCCAGGTGCGGTGCTTCAGCGCCGTGTTGCGGAAGCGGGCGACCAGCGAGCGCTTGTAGCCGTCGACATCGGCGCCGGGCGGCAGCACGAGCGTCGGCGTGCTGTCCGCCATCAGCGCCGCGACGAAGGCGGCGATGCCCGGATCGGCCATGGCGCTCGCCACCGTCTCGCAGCCGGAGAGATAGCCGAGATAGGCCAGCGCCGAATGGCTGCCGTTGAGCAGCCGCAGCTTCATCGCCTCATAGGGCGCGACATCGGCGACCAGCGTGGCGCCGAAGCGCTCCCAGCCCGGCCGCCCCGACGGGAAGCGGTCCTCGATCACCCATTGCGAGAACGGCTCGGTCATGATCGGCCAGGCATCGGCGACGCCGAGTTGCGCCGCGATGCGGGCCCGGTCCTCGTCGGTGGTGGCCGGCACGATGCGGTCGACCATGGTGTCCGGGCAGGCGATCTCACCGGCGACATAGGCACCGAGATCGGGCGACACCAGTTCGGCATACCGCGACAGGATGCGGTGCAGCGTCCGCCCATTGGCCGGCAGGTTGTCGCAGCACAGCGGCGTGAACGGCTTCAGGCCGGCGGCCCGGCGGCGAGCGATGCCCTGGACCAGGATGCCGACGGCCGAGCGCGGCGCATCGGGGTGGGCCAGATCGTGCAGGATGTCGGGATGGGCCTCGTCCAGCCGGCCGGTGGCCGGATCGTGGCAATAGCCCTTCTCGGTCACGGTCAGGCTGACGATGGCGACCGAGGGCCGGCACAGCGCGTCGAGCAGCGCCGAGGGCGCTTCCGGCGCCACCAGCACGTCGCGGATCGCGCCGACCACGCGCAGCGCCTCGCCGTCGCTGTCGCGAATGGCGACGGTGTAGAGCCCGTCCTGCGGCACCAGTGCATCGCGGGTGTCGGGGCTGCGCAGGCTGGCGCCGAGGATGCCCCAGCGCAGGTCGCCCGCCGCCAGCACGTCGTCGGTGTAGACCGCCTGATGGGCGCGATGGAAGGCGCCGATGCCGAGATGGACGATGCCGGTGGTGACGGCGGCACGGTCATAGCGCGGCTGCATCACCGCGGCGGGCAGCCCGGGCAGGGCCCCCTCCTCCAGCCGCCGCGCGGGGATCGAACGGGCAACGGTCATAGGCAGGGCGCCTTGCGGACGAATGGCAGCATATGGTCACAGCGCGGCATCGCGGCGCCCTCTCCTATCGGTTCTCATGGCGGCGCCGGACGCCGCCGGAGGTCTCTTCGCGAGTCGGTGCAATCCTAGTATGGCAGTTCGCGCCGCGGCAAACATTCCGCTGCATTCCGGCAAGGGCCCGAAACGAAAACGGGCGGCCCGAAGGCCGTCAGGCTGGAATCAAAACGGGCGGCCCGAAGGCCGCCCGTGTGGAACCGGAAGAACCGATCCGCTCAGGTGTCGAGGAAGCTGCGCAGCTTGCGGCTGCGGCTCGGGTGCTTGAGCTTGCGCAGCGCCTTGGCCTCGATCTGCCGGATGCGCTCGCGCGTCACCGAGAACTGCTGGCCGACTTCCTCCAGCGTGTGGTCGGTGTTCATGCCGATGCCGAAGCGCATGCGCAGCACGCGTTCTTCGCGCGGCGTCAGCGAGGCCAGCACACGCGTCGTCGTTTCCCGAAGATTGGCCTGAATCGCCGCGTCGATCGGCAGGATCGCGCCCTTGTCCTCGATGAAATCGCCTAGATGCGAATCCTCCTCGTCGCCGACCGGCGTTTCGAGGCTGATCGGCTCCTTGGCGATCTTCAGGACTTTTCGAACTTTCTCCAAAGGCATCGCCAGCTTTTCGGCCAACTCCTCGGGGGTCGGCTCGC
>NZ_JBYRFX010000132.1:0-2517 GCF_057815775.1 Inquilinus sp. | reverse complement strand
TGAAGGTGTTGGCGACCCTGCCGCCCGAGCTGCGGGGCCGGGCCGGCCGCGTCCGCGAACGTTTCCACCTCGATGCGCCCGGGTGGTTCCACCGTGACGAGCCGCTCCCCCACCTGGCCACCGTGGCCGAGGCCATGTGGGCCGACCGGCGCGTCGACGTCCGCTACCGGCGGGCCGACCGGGCCGTCGACCGGCGCTTCGACCCGCTGGGCCTCGTGCTCAAGGCCGGCACCTGGTATCTCGTCGCCCGCATCGGGCCCGACATCCGCACCTACAAGGTCGCCAAGGTGCTGGACCTCAATGTCCTGGCCGACACCTTCGACCCGCCCGCCGGCTTCGATCTCGCGGCACATTGGCGCGGCGCGATGCGGCGGCTGGAGCGCGATTTGCGCCGGGCGGAGGCGGTGCTGCGGGTGTCACCGGCGGCGCTGTCGGCCCTCGAGCGACTCGGTGCCGATGCGGCGGATGCGGTGCGGCAGGCGCCGCCGGATGCGGCGGGCTGGCGGCAGGCGACGGTGCCGATCGAGGGCATCGACCATGCCGCCGGGCTGCTGCTCGGTTTTGCCGACGGGGTCGAGGTGGTGGCGCCGCCGGCGCTGCGCCACGCCCTGGCCGAGGCCGCCCGCCGGGTGGCGGCCCTGTATGGCGGCGAGGCAGCGCCGGCCGGCTGATCCGTCAGGCGGCGTCCGGCGCCCGGGACAGATAGTCCAGCTTGCTCGGCTGTAGGTGATCGACGCAGAGCTGGGCCAGGGCCCAGCTGTCGCGGCCCTTCAGCATCTCGATCATCATGCGGTGATGGCCGCGCGACAGCGCCAGCATCGCCGGGTCGGCCAGGGTCTTGGCCCGGATCGTCAGGCTCAGCCGCATGTAATGCTCGATCGAGGACACCAGGTGGTCGTTGCCGCAGGCGCCGAACAGGGTCAGGTGGAAGCGGTCGTTGCACTCATGCACGCCGCGCAGATGGCCGCGGGCGATCTGGTCTTCGTATTCGGCCTGGATCTGCCGCAGCCGGTCGATCAGGTCCGGCGAGGCGGGCAGGGGGATGGTCAGCGCCGCCTGGCGCTGCAGCAGCTCACGCACCTCGTAGATCTGCCGCACCTCGCCGGGCGTCAGGGTGCGGACCGCGGCGCCCTTGTTGCGCTCACGGGTGACGATGCCCAGCCGCTCCAGCGCGACCAGCGCCTGGCGGATGACGTGGCGGGTGACCGGGAAGCGGGCCAGCAGCGCATCCTCGACCAGCCGGGTGCCGGGCGGCAGCCGGCCGAAGATGATGTCCTCCTCCAGCGCCCGCACGATCCCGGCTTCCTTGCCGGCATGAGAAGCGGTCTCGGTCATCGCGCTCCTGGGGTCTGATTCATGGAGGATGAGAGCGTGCCGGCCCTCGGATTGTCAATGATCGGTGCTGGATATGCTTCAATTCCGGAGTTTCTGACTCGGCTCTCGGCAGATTATTGACAATCTGGAGGTGCGGCGTAGGGTGCTGCGGTCGCGCGGGCCTCCCCGCCGATCGCGGTTTCGAAGGGATCCCAGATGGCGACGCGCGGCTTGCGGAAGGGGCTGACCAGCTACGGCGATGCCGGGTTCTCGCTGTTCCTGCGCAAGGCCTTCATCAAGGCCATGGGCTATTCCGACGATGCGCTGGACCGGCCGATCATCGGCATCACCGACACCTACAGCGACTTCAACCCGTGCCATGGCAACGTGCCGGCGCTAATTGCCGCGGTGAAGCGCGGGGTGATGCTGGCCGGCGGCATGCCGATGGTGTTCCCGACCATCTCGATCCATGAATCCTTCGCCCATCCCACCAGCATGTTCCTGCGCAACCTGATGGCGATGGACACGGAGGAGATGATCAAGGCCCAGCCGATGGACGCGGTGGTCCTGATCGGCGGCTGCGACAAGACCCTGCCGGCCCAGATCATGGCCGCGGCCAGCGCCGACCTGCCGGCGATCGTGCTGCCGGTCGGGCCGATGGTGGTCGGCCACCACAAGGGCGAGGTGCTGGGCGCCTGCACCGATTGCCGGCGGCTGTGGGGCCGCTACCGCGCCGGCGAGATCGATGATGAGGAGATCGAGGCGGTGAACGGCCGTCTTGCTCCCTCGGTCGGCACCTGCATGGTAATGGGCACCGCCAGCACCCTGGCGATCATGACCGAGGCGATGGGCCTGTCGCTGCCCGGCAGTGCGGCGATTCCGGCCACCCATGCCGACCGCATCCGCTGTGCCGAGGCCACCGGCAAGGCGGCGGCCGCGATGGCGGTGTCCGGCGGGCCGCGCCCGTCCGAGATCCTGGGGCCCGGCGCCTTCCGCAACGCCATGGTGGCGCTGCAGGCGGTCGGCGGCTCGACCAACGGCCTCGTCCATCTCGCCGCCATCGCCGGCCGGGTCGGCCAGCCGTTGGACTACGCCGAATTCGACCGCATCGGGCGCGAGACGCCGGTGCTGATCGATCTCAAGCCCTCCGGCGCCTATTACATGGAGCACTTCCACCATGCCGGCGGCGTGCCGCATCTGCTG
>NZ_JBYRFX010000131.1:0-1754 GCF_057815775.1 Inquilinus sp. | reverse complement strand
GATGTTCGGCCTGCCGCCGGTACGGGACACCAAGGCAGCGATCGGCAAGGCCCGTACGGCTGCCTAGGCGGCCGCGCCGGGCGCAATGCCGGACGACACCGGGCTGTCAGGCCCGGCTGCGCCGCTCGACCTGCTCCAGTTCGGCATCGGCCGGCCTGGACCGCCGCGACGGCGACTTCTGCGATTCGTTCGCCGCATGGTGGGGCGCGGCACGGTGGGAGGCCGGCAGCTTCGCGATGTCGGCCGTCGGCTCTGTCGTGTGGATCTTGAGCAGGCCCACCAGGCGCTCGGCGCCGTCGGCGGTCATTTCGTCCCGCGTGGCGAAGGCCAGTTCGCGGGCCTCGCGCTCGCCATGGATGGCGATCGAGAACTTCTTCTGGCGGCGGACGCCATCCTGCGTCCAATAGGCGGTCCAGAAGGCTGACGTGCCGCCGGCCCGGACATAGCGCGCCACCCCGGGGACGCCATGCGGCGTGTTCCGGCGCGGCAGCAGCCTGGAGCGCAGCGACCGGATCTCCGAATGATCCTCCAGATGCGCCAGGGCGAATTTCTCCGCAGCAGCCTCGGCTTTCTTCGATCCCTCATGCGCGAGGTCCGAGAAGAATTTCCGCGTATGCTGTCCTGCGACAGAAAATCGCACCAGCCACCCAAACATCCGCTTCTCGGGGTCATCTATTCGGCTGACGCGCATTAAGGTCTCCTGAACTTCTCAACTGGCCCCACCGGGGAAGCCTAACGCTTTTTCCATACCCCGGAGCAAGTTACGAAATCGTATGAAAGCGCCCTGCCCTCCCGAAGAACACTGCCGCCGGGCATCGGCGGGGCATCGTCGCGGATGGCAGGATCGGCCGGCAGAATGGCATGGCCGTGCCAGAGGTTTCGGCCGATCCTGACTCGCTCGAAACCCATGGAGGCTGCCATGCTGGAGCTGCGCCCGGGCTGCGAATGCTGTGACAGGGACCTGCCGCCGGATTCGGCGGAGGCGATGATCTGCAGCTTCGAATGCACCTTCTGTTCGAGCTGCGTCGAAACCGTGCTGCAGGACCGGTGCCCGAATTGCGGCGGCGGCTTCATGCCGCGGCCGATCCGCCCGCCGGCGGCGCTGGCCCGGCACCCGGCCTCGACCGCGCGGGTGTTCGAGCCGGAGAAATGCCGCGCGCTGGCCACGGCCGCCGATCCCGGCTGAGTCCCCAACGTCGCTGGATCTCTGTGGTTTTCCATCCGGCTTGCATCTGATGTCTTATTGTTATGATATAACATAAAGACAACAGGATGAACCGATGCCAGACCAGATGTCCCCCTCCCTGACCACCGAGCAGATCGCCCCGGGCGTTCGCACCCCAGCGGGCTTCACCCGCGCGACCGGAGAGCTGCGCGGCCTGCTGTCCGGGCTGCAGAATGCCGGCCTGTCCGATGCGGCGCTGGCCGCGGCGCTGCTGACCGAGGCCATGCCGCGGCTGCTGGCCGTCCACGGCGCGCAGCGCTGCGCCGACCTGCTCGGCACGCTGTCGCTCGAACTGCGCCTCGACCACGCCGCCGAAGGCCCGGCCCATCAGCGGATGGTGTCGTGACCATGCAGCCCGATGCCCGCCTGCCCGTCACCGTCCTGTCCGGCTTCCTCGGCGCCGGCAAGACCACCCTGCTGAACCACATCCTGAACAACCGCGAAGGCCGCCGGGTCGCGGTCATCGTCAACGACATGAGCGAGGTGAACATCGACGCCGAGCTGGTCCGCAGCGACGGCGCCGGTCTCA
>NZ_JBYRFX010000130.1:0-4150 GCF_057815775.1 Inquilinus sp. | reverse complement strand
ACCATCGCCGTGGCCATGCTGGTCGGCATCGGCCTCAACGCCGTCGCCATCGATCCGATCAAGGCGCTGTTCTGGAGCGCTGTCATCAACGGGCTGGTCGCGGTGCCGATCATGGCGCTGATCCTCATCATGAGCCGGCGCCAAGCCAATGTCGGACAGTTCCGGCTGCCCGGCGTCCTGACCGTCATCGGCTGGGCCGCCACCGGGTTCATGGCGCTGATCGCGGTGGCGATGGTCTGGAGCTGGCTGGCCGGCTAGCGTCTTGGATGAAGGTATGGAGCCTAGTCGCGCGACAGCGCCACCACCGGGTCGAGGCGCGAGGCGTTGCGGGCCGGCAGGTAGCCGAAGACGACGCCGATCAGGGTGGAGCACAGGAAGGCGGCGACGATCGAGGCGGGGGAGTAGATCAGCCCGACGAACGGGACGGCGGCACCGACCACCGCGCCCAGGCCGAGGGCCAGGCCGATACCCAGCACGCCGCCCAGCAGGCACACCAGCACCGCCTCGATCAGGAATTGCTGCAGGATGTCTCCCTGCCGGGCGCCCACCGCCATGCGCACGCCGATCTCGGACACCCGCTCCGACACCGACACCAGCATGATGTTCATCACGCCGATGCCGCCGACCATCAGCGAGATCACGGCGATGCCGGCGATCAGCAGCGACAGCAGCTGGGTGGCGCCGCTGATGGTCCGGCGGATGTCGTCGGTGTTGAGGATGAAGAAATCCTTGCCGCCATGCCGCTGGGTCAGGAACCGGGTCACCGCCGCCTCCGCCAGGTCCGTGCTCACGTCGTCGGCGACGCGGACCGTGATGCTGCGCAGTGAGGTGTTGCCCATGAAGCGGGCCTGGACCGTGGTGTAGGGCAGGTACAGCGACAGGTTCTGGCTGCCGCCGAAGCCGCCCTGTTGGGTCTCGACCACGCCGACCACCCGGCAGGGTACCTTGCCGACCAGCAGGATCTGGCCGACCGGGTCCTCGCCCGGGTCCGGGAACATGGTCTTGGCCGTCTCCGCGTCGATCACGACGTCCTGCGACAGGGTCTGCGCGGCATCGGTGTCGAACAGCCGGCCGCGCTGCAGCTTGGTGCCCCGCACCACGAAGTACTGGGCGCCGACGCCATTGACCAGGGCGGCGGATTCCCGCGCGCCGTAGCGCACCGTGCTGCTGGTCGACACCGTCGGGGTGACGCCGGCGACATAGGGCTGGCGCGCCAGCTGGTCGGCATCGGCCACCACCAGCGTCGTCACCTTGGCCGACCGGACATCGCCGAAATCCTTGCCGGCGAACACCTCCAGCGTGTTGGTGCCGAGGTTGGAAATCTCGGCCAGCACCCGTTCCTGCGTGCCCTGGCCCAGCGCCACCATGCAGACGACCGAGGCGATGCCGATGATGATGCCCAGCATGGTCAGCACTGTGCGCAGGCGGTGCGCGTTCATCGCCAGCAGCGCCATGCGGAAGGCTTCGCGCAGGCGGTTCAGGAACGCCTGCCACGGGCGCAACGGCTTGCCCTGCGGCCGCAGCCGGGGCGCCGCGGCTGCGGCACCCTCGACCTGGGTCCGGCTGTCGGAAACGATGGCGCCGTCGCTGATCTCGATGATGCGCTGAGCCCGGCTGGCCACCGCCATGTCGTGGGTGACGATGATCACCGTCCGCCCCTCGGCCTGCAATTCGGCCAGGATGCGCAGCACCTCCTCGCCGCTGTGCCGGTCCAGGGCACCGGTCGGCTCGTCGGCCAGCACCACGTCGGCGCCGTTCATCAGCGCCCGGGCGATCGACACCCGCTGCTGCTGCCCGCCCGAAAGCTGGCCCGGCCGGTGGCCGATGCGGTCCGCCATGCCCAGCCGGCCCAGCAGGGCGGCCGCGCGCGTGTGGCGTTCCCCGGCGCGATAACCGGCATAGACCGCGGGGATTTCGACATTGCCCAGCGCCGTCAGCTCGCCCAGCAGGTGGTAGCGCTGGAAGATGAAGCCGAAATGCTCGCGCCGCAGCGCCGCCAGCTCGTCGGGCTCCAGCGCCGCGGTCTCCCGGCCGCGGACGCGGTAGCTGCCGGCGGTCGGCCGGTCGAGGCAGCCGAGGATGTTCATCAGGGTGGATTTGCCGGAGCCCGAGGCGCCGACGATCGCCACCATCTCGCCCGCCGCGATGGTCAGGTCGATGTTGCGCAGCGCCGCGATCGTGCCGTCGCCCGACGGGAACTCGCGCCACAGGCCACGCAGCACGATCAGCGGTTCGCCCGTTCCGGTCACGGCCGCGCACCGGCCTGCGCATCGAGCCCGCCGGTCACCACCCGCTCGCCGGCGCTCAGCCCCGACTGCACCTCGACGGTGACCTTGTCGTTCAGGCCGATCCGGACCTGGCGCGTCTGCGTGGTGCCGTCAGCGCCGACGATCTGGACGGGGTAGCTGCCGTCGGCGGCGCGGGCGCCCAGGGCGGCGGACGGGATGGTCACCACGCCGCGGGCCCGGCCCAGCACGATATGGACCTCGGCGGTCATGTAGGTGCGCAAATGGCCGTCGGCGTTCGGCACGTCGAAGGTGCCGATGTAGTAGATCGCAGCGGAGGTCGAGGACGACGAGCTGCTGCTGGAGGAGGTGGTGGCGGTCGTGCTGAAGCTGGAATCGTTGCGGATCGATTCCGGCGCCGGCTCGATCGAGGTCAGCGTTGTCTCATAGCGCTGGTCGCGGTCGCCCAGGATGGTGAAGTAGACCGGCTGGCCGGCCCGCACGGCGACGACATCGGCCTCCGAGATCTCCGCCCGCACGATCATGGTGTCGAGGTCGCCGAGCACGACGATGGTCGGGGTCGACTGGACGGCATTCACCGTCTGCCCCTCCTGGCTGACGATCGCCAGCACGGTGCCGTCGGACGGGGCGGTGATGCGGGTGTAGCCGAGGTCGACTTGCGCCGTCTCGATCGCCACCTGGCCCTCGGTGATCTGGGCGTCGAGCTGGGCGATCTGGGCCACGGTGACATCGACACCCGCCTGCGCCGATTCCAGATCCGCCTGGGACGAGGCGCGCTGCGCGGTCATCGCCTTCTGCCGGACCAGGGTCAGCCGGTTCAGCGTCAGCGTCGCCTCCCGCTCGGTCCGCTGCGCCTGCAGGTTGGCCAGCGACGCCTGGGCCGTGCGCAGCGCGTTCTGCTGGGTCAGGCTGTCGATCTCGGCCACCAGGTCGCCCTTGATCACCTTCTGGCCCAGCGCGACCTTGACCGAGGTGATGCGGCCGGACGCCTGGGCGCCGACCGCGACCAGCCGCGCCGGCTTCAGCGTGCCGGTGGCCAGCACCGAATTCTCGACATCGCCGATCACGGCCACCGCCGTCATCTGCGGGGCGGCCGCCGGCGGCGACAGCCAGTGCCGCGCCGCCAGGCCGCCGACGGCGAGCACGGCCAGAACCGCGATAATGATGACGAGCCGGCCGCGTTTGCGGCGCGGGCGGGGCGGGGGCGTGGTGGTGCCGGTGACGATGGGGACGCTCCGCATCCGGTGACAGGGCCCGTGCAGGCCGGGCGGTGAGCGGGCTCTTATATCCGGGATCGCCCGCCGGCGTATGTCTCAGCGTTGCCGCAGTCAGATTTAATGCAACGCCCACGGGCGGTCCGGGTGACGGCGACCGCTCACAACCCATAACAACAGATAACGCGGAGATTCCCGGCTGCCGCGCTAATCTGGCCATCCAGAAAAACCGGTCAATTTTCAGAGCGGGGAGGCTCAATCATGGGTACGACAATGAAGCTCGAGGTCGTCGTCATTCCTGTTTCGGACGTCGACCGCGCCAAGAGTTTTTACAGCGGCCTGGGCTGGCGGCTCGATGCCGACGTTCCCGGGGACAACGGCTTCCGGGTCCTGCAGTTCACGCCCCCGGGCTCGCCCTGCTCGATCATCTTCGGTTCGAATGTCACGGCGGCGGCGCCGGGTTCGGCCCAGGGGCTCCATCTCATCGTGTCCGACATCGTGGCGGCCCGTGCCGACCTCGTCGAGCGCGGCGTCGCGGTCAGCGAAGTGTTCCACGACGTCGGCGGCGTGTTCCACCATGCCGGCGAGGATGGCCGTCTGGACGGCCCCGATCCGGCGCGGGGCAGCTACGCCTCCTTCGCGTCGTTCAGCGATCCGGACGGCAATGGCTGTCTGTTCCAGGAGATCACC
>NZ_JBYRFX010000129.1:0-9720 GCF_057815775.1 Inquilinus sp. | reverse complement strand
ATCAGCTCTCCGGCGGCATGCAGCAGCGCGTTGCGATCGCCATGGCATTGTCGATCGACCCCAAGCTGCTCATCCTGGATGAGCCCACGACCGGCCTCGATGCCACGGTCGAGGCGGAAGTGCTCGACCTGATCGCCAGGCTGCGCGTCGAATTCGCCACCTCCGTCCTGTTCATCAGCCACAATCTCGCGGTCATCTCCCGGATGTGCGACCGGGTCGGCGTGCTCTATGCCGGCCGGCTGGTGGAGGAGGGGCCGACCCGCGAGGTGTTCGACCATCCACGCCACCCCTATACGGTGGCGCTGCTGCGCTGCCTGCCGCGCGGCGGCCAGCGCAAGGACCAGGGGCGGCTGGACACCATCCCCGGGTTCCTGCCCGGCCCCGGCGCCCGGATCAAGGGTTGTGCCTTCGCCGGCCGCTGTGCCCTGGCCGACGACCGCTGCCGCAGCGAGCCGCCGCCGTTGCACGATCTCGGCGGACGCTTCAGCCGCTGCCATTACCACGAGCAGGCGCCGTCGCTGCCGCGCGCGACCCCGGCGGAAGCGGCCCGGCCCGTTGCAGACCGGTCGGCCCGGCCGGTGCTGGAGATCGATCGGCTGAACAAGACCTTCGGCAGCGGCGGCCATGCGCTGCGGGCGGTGACCGATGTGTCGCTGTCCCTGCTGGCCGGCGAAACCCTCGGCCTGGTCGGCGAATCCGGCAGCGGCAAGACCACCTTCGCCCGGTTGCTGCTCGGCCTGATGCGACCGGATGACGGCGGGACGATCAAACTCGACGGAGCGGATGTCCCGCCCCGGCTCGAAACCCGGGGGGCCGGCCAGGTCAAGGCCATGCAGATCGTGTTCCAGAACCCGGATTCGGCGCTGAACCGATCGCATTCGATCCGGCATGTCATCGGCCGCGCCATCCGGCAGCTCGGGGGCTTGCGCGGCCGTCCGCTGCAGGCCCAGCTCGACACCCTGGTCCAGGCGGTGCGGCTGACCCCGCGGCACCTCCAGGCCCGGCCGCGCCAGCTCTCGGGTGGGCTGAAGCAGCGGGTCGCGATCGCCCGGGCCTTCGCCGGCGACCCCCGCATCGTCATCTGTGACGAGCCGACCTCGGCTCTCGACGTCTCGGTGCAGGCGGCGATCCTCACCCTGCTCACCGACCTGCAGGCCAGCCGCCAGGTCAGCTACAACTTCATCTCGCACGACCTCGGCGTCGTCCGGTATCTCTCGGACAAGATCGCCGTGCTGTATCTCGGGCGGATCATGGAGACGGGGCCGTCGGAGAGGGTGTTCGCAGGCCCGCACCACCCCTACACCGAGGCGCTGCTGTCGGCCGTGCCGACGCTCGACGGCGACACCGTTGCGCGCATCCGGCTCGACGGCGAGATCCCAAGCGCCAGCAACCCGCCTAGTGGCTGCGTCTTCCACACGCGCTGCCCGCGCAAGCTCGGCGAGATCTGCGAGCGGCAGGAACCGCCGCTGGCCGAGGCCGAGCCGGGCCACGCGATCCGCTGCCACATCCCGTTGCCGGACCTCGCCCGCCTGCAGGGCATTCCGGACCTGCCGCACGAGATCGGCGAGGAGCATCGGCCGGCCGGTTGAGGCTATCCTGGCAAGCCAACACCGATCGAAGGATGCTCTCCATGGCTGCAGCCACCCTGTTCACCAATGTCCGGCCGGCGGGCAAGGCCGCCACCGACATCCTGGTCCGCGACGGCCGCATCGTGGCGGGCGGCCAGGAAGCGTCGGACGGGCAGGAGGGGGTGCCGGGAGATGTCGCCGTGATCGACGGCGGCGGTGCCCTGATGCTGCCGGGGCTGGTCGAGGCGCACACCCATCTCGACAAGACCCTGTACGGCATGGGCTGGTACCGCAACGAGGTCGGGCCGCGGCTGATCGACAAGATCGACAACGAGCGGGCGATGAAGCGGGCGCTGGGCATCGACCCCGCCCGGCAATCGGCCCGGCAAGTCGCGCTGTCGGTCGGGCACGGCACCACCCATATCCGCAGCCATGTCGATGTCGACACTGACATCGGCCTCGCCGGCATCGAAGGCGTGATGGCGACGCGCGAGCGCTATCGCGACATCGTCGACATCGAGATCGTGGCCTTTCCGCAAAGCGGAATACTGGTGCGCCCCGGCACGGTCGAGCTGATGGCCGAGGCGTTGCGGCTGGGTGCCGATGTCGTCGGTGGCCTCGACCCGTCCGGCATCGACCGGGACCCCAAGGGCCATCTGGACACCATCTTCGGGCTGGCCGAGCGCGCTTCGGCAAACCGATCGACATCCATCTGCACGAACCCGGCGAACTCGGCGCCTTCGCCGTGGAGCTGACGATCGAGCGCACCAAGGCGCTCGGCCTGCAGGGTCGGGTGACGCTCAGCCACGCCTTCTGCCTTGGCATGCCGGATGCGGCCGCGGTGGACGGGCTGATCGAGGGGCTGCGCGAGGCTGGCATCCACATCATGACCACCGGGCCGGCCTCGGTCGCGGCGCCGCCGGTCAAGCGGCTGGTCGCGGCCGGCGTCACCGTCTGCGCCGGCAATGACGGCATCCGCGACACCTGGGGGCCCTACGGCACCGGCGACATGCTGGAGCGGGCGATGTTCGTCGGCATGCGCAACAACCTGCGCCGCGACGACGAGCTGCAACTGGCGCTCGACATCTGCACCCATGGCGGCGCGGCGGTGATGGCGCTGGACGGCTACGGGATCGAGGCCGGCTGCCGCGCTGACTTCGTGCTGGTCGAGGCCGAGACCGTCGCCGAAGCCGTGGCCGGCCACCCGCCGCGCAAGCTGGTGGTGAAGGGCGCCCGCCCGTCGCGGGCGCTGGTCGAGGTGCCCTGACGACGCTGTCGCCGGGTACGGATGCCGACCGTTCGCGGGGCCACGACGACCGGACGGCTCGTGTCCGCAACGCATGGGGATGGTGAGGGCGGCCGTCGGAGCCATCCGTCGAACATGGCCGGATGGCGAATTGCCCATTTGAAACGAGCCTGCATATGCTGCTGGCGTCGGCATCAGCACTCGGGCGCAGGCCCGTTACACGTCAGGTGATTGGGCTCCGATGATGCCGCCATTCAGATCTCAACTGTAGCGCAGCAGAATTTTCTCTAACTGGAGATTGATGATGCTCACTCTCGAAAAAGCCCAGCGGGTTATCGCCGCAGGTGAAGCAAAGGCAAGGGAGATTGGCCAGCCAATGAACATCGCAGTGGTGGATGGGGGCACCAATCTCAAATCATTTGTCCGCATGGATGGCGCTTGGCTAGGCAGCATCGATATAGCAATCAATAAGGCTTTTACGGCCAGGGCATTCGATATATCGACTCAAGAACTTGGGAAAAACAGCCAGCCCCATGACCAGTTTTTTGGGATTCACGTCTCCAACCACAATAAAATCATGATTTTTGCCGGCGGCATTCCTCTGCTTGTGGATGGCGCCATAGTTGGTGCTGTCGGCGTCAGCGGGGGCAGCGGGGAACAGGATCAGGCCGTGGCAGAAGCCGCTGCGGCGGTTTGCAGCTAACCACTGCGGCCGCTGCCGGCATCGACGCCAGGCGCATGTTGAACGCGACCTGTCCCTAATTCCACATGGCCCGCAGTTTCGCGCCGACATCGACGCGCGCGCGGCCGGCAGCGCCGGCGTTGGCGCCCAGCGGCGACCAGGTCATCTCCTCGAACAGCGGCAGGAGCAGCCGTGGGATGAATCGCGTCCGTGGCGCATAGACATGCTGGTCGCCGCGCCTGGCCTGCTGATGGGTGTAGAACCGATGCGGCACCATCAGGTGCAAGTCGTCCTTGGCGCGCGTCATGGCGACATGCAGCAGCCGCCGCTCCTCCTCGATCTCTTCCGTCGTGCCGGTGCCGAGGTCCGATGGGATGCAGCCGTCGACCACGCTGAGAATGTGGACCGAGCGCCACTCCTGACCCTTGGCGCTGTGGATGGTCGACAGGATCAGGTAGTCGTCGTCGAGCAGGGGAGGGCCCGCGTGGTCGCCCGTCGCCTCTGGTGGATCCAAGGTGAGATCGGTCAGGAAGTCGGACCGCGAGGCACTGCCGGAAGCGATCTGCGCCAGTTGCGCCAGGTCGCTGGCGCGGATCTCGGCATCCTCGTGCATTCGCTCCAGATGCGGGGCGTACCAACGCTGGATGGCATCGAGCTCTGCTGGCCAGGGAAGGTCGCGGCCACGCAGGGCCGCCATCAGGGTCGCCAGCTCCGGCCATGCCGCGGCCGCGGCGGCCGGCGGCTTTGCATCGGCCAGGGCGTGGAACGGCACCGCCGCCGCGGCCATCTGGTCCAGGACGCGCCCGGAATGGACCGGTCCGATGCCGGGCAGCAATTGAAGCACGCGGAACCCGGCAATGCGGTCGCGCGGGTTCTCCGCCCAGCGAAGGACCGACAGCATGTCCTTGACGTGTGCCGCGTCGAGGAACTTGAGGCCGCCGAACTTGCGGTAGGGGATGTTACGCTTGGTCAGTTCCACCTCAAGGTGGCTCGAATGGCTCGAAGTGCGGAAGAGCACGGCCTGCTGTTTCAACAGCACACCCGCCTCGCGGTCCTCAAGAACGCGATCGGCGACATACCGGGCCTGATCGACTTCGTCCCGGACGCTGACCAGCCGTGGCCGCTGCTCCGAGATCCGTTCGGACCGGAGCTGCTTGGCATATCGTTCGGCGGCCAGGTCGATCACCGCATTCGCCGCGGCGAGGATCGGCTGCGTCGAGCGATAGTTCCGCGCCAGGGTCATCACCGTCGCCGGCGGCGAGAACAGGCCCGGGAAATCCAGGATGTTGCGCACCGTCGCGGCGCGGAAGCTGTAGATCGCCTGGGCGTCGTCGCCGACGACGGTCAGGCCGCGGCCGTCGGGCTTCAGCGCCGTCAGGATGGTCGCCTGCAGGCGGTTGGTGTCCTGGTATTCGTCGACCAGGACATGGTCGAACCGCCCGCCGATCTCGGCCGCCAGGTCCGGGTCTTCCATCGCCTGCGCCCAGTAGAGCAGGAGATCGTCGTAATCCAGGAGCATCTGGCGCTGCTTGGCCTCGACATAGAGGCCGAACAGCCGGCGCAGTTCATCGCCCCAGTTCGCGCACCACGGGAAGGTATCCTTGAGAACATCGGCGAGCGGCAGCTGGGCATTGACGACGCGGGAATAGATGGCCAGGCAGGTCGTCTTGGTCGGGAACCGCTCCTTGGTGGCGGACAGGCCCAGCTCATGCCGGGCCAGATTCATCAGGTCGGCCGAGTCCTCGCGGTCGAGGATCGAGAACGAGACGTCGAGCCCGAGCCGATCGGCGTATTCCCGCAAGAGGCGAGCGCCGATCGCGTGGAAGGTGCCGGCCCAGTCCAGCACCGCGCCAGCGCCGCCATGGCCGAGGACTCGTGCCGCGATGCGCTCGCCGCGTCGCGTCATCTCGTCGGCCGCGCGGCGCGAGAAGGTCAGCAGCAGGATTCGGCGCGGATCCGCGCCGGTCTCGATCAGCCGGACGACGCGATGGGCGAGCGTGTTGGTCTTGCCTGACCCGGCGCCCGCGATCACCAGGAGGGGCCCGGCCTCAGGATCGCCGATGCCGAACTCAACCGCAGCCCGCTGCTCGGCATTGAGCAAGTCAAGATAGGAGGGGATGGTAGCGGTCGACTCGGAGGTGCTCATCCAATCAGTCAGCATCATTCCCGGTTTGTTCGCAATATTAGCCCGTCCATCCGCCGCCGCTCAGTGCCGCATCCCTGCGTCGCGGGCTGTCTGTCGCAACCGACTTCCATCTCTGACCGTCGGCCGGGCACACCTCCCGCTTCTTGGTGGCCAGTGTGCCCGGCCTCGGTACGGACAATTGCGAGGTGTAGCGTCGTTGGCATATGTCCGGTTCGGAGCGGCATGGACGCGCTACAGGGGCCGGAAGGGGACGTATCGGAAATGCTGGATTCCTGCTCCTGCACGAAAGTGCCGACACCCGAAGAGCGGCCGTTGCGTCTCATCCGATCCGGATCGTCAGGCCCATCGGATCACCAGGAGGATCAGTCGTCCGTCAGCTCGATCCAGGTCGGTGCGTGGTCGCTCGATTTTTCCCAACCACGAGCCTCACGATCCACCCCGGCCGCGCGGAGCTGACAGGCGAGGCCGGGGCTGAGCAGGAGATGGTCGATGCGCAGCCCTGCATCCCGGGCGAAGGCGTTCCGGAAGTATTTCCAGAAGGTATAGATCCGCTCGTCGGGGTGTCGCGACCGCAGCGCGTCGGTCCAGCCCTGGGCCACCAACTCCCGGAATGCCCCGCGCACCTCGGGCCGGAACAATGCATCGTCCCGCCACCGCTCCGGCTTGTAGACGTCGAGATCTGTCGGCATGACGTTGAAGTCGCCGGCCAGGACGACGGGAACCTCAAGGTCGAGAAGTTCCATGGCATAGCCCGTCAGGCGCTGGAACCAGCGCAGCTTGGCATCGAATTTCGGACCGGGAGCCGGATTGCCGTTCGGCAGGTAGAGGCAGCCAACGATGATGCCATCGACGGCTGCTTCGATGTAGCGGCTTTGGGTGTCGTCGGGATCGCCCGGCAATCCACGCCGCGTCTCCAACGGCTTTGCGCCGCGTGCCAGAATGGCGACGCCGTTCCAGGCCTTCTGGCCGTGCCAGATCGCGCCGTATCCGGCCTTGAGGAGTGCCGCCTCCGGGAACCGCTCCTGCGGTGCTTTCAGCTCCTGCAGGCAGACGACATCCGGCTGAGTCTCTGCGAGCCATCGCAGCAGCACCGGCAGCCGCCCGTTGATGCCATTGACGTTGAAGGTGGCGATCTTCATCCGCTCTACCCCATGGCACGGATCACGCAATCCTTCACCCATGCGCAAAAGGCCAATGGCTCCGTCGCTGCAGTCGTTCCGCCGTTACTGCTCAGCCGACCCGGTTCCGGGATTTCCGCCGAGCTACCGTCGGAAGGAACGCACCGTCTGGCGGCGGGCATCGCTCCGCGTATGAGCCGATCCCGCCGCCGTCCGACCAGGCCTGGCCGGCAGCGCTTCGACATCGGGGCATGCTGGATTTTCCGGAACTGCAAGGGATGTTGCGGCATTCCCTCTTAGCCTGCCCACGGCTTTCCCCGCCGAGCAAAACGATCGCGATCATCCGTGCCTGGAGATCGATCGATGGCTATTTCTCGGAGTTTGGGGAGAGGTTTCCGGACCTTCTCCCAGGCTTCAGGTCTCAACCGCGTGATACTTGCGTGATACCTGAGGATGCATCTGGCCAGTCACCCCTCACGGGGAAAACTGGATTTCCAGAGGTGCCGCTTGGCCCGGGAAGCGATGCGGCGGTGGTCGGAGTGAGAGGATTCGAACCTCCGGCTTCTACGTCCCGAACGCGGGGCTCTTCGAGCAAAAATAGGCGCATACGCTAGGTATTTAGTCCCGAGACGTGGTGGGGCAGGATGGCCAGACCCTCCTGCCGCAGCTCCGACGGCAGCAACTCCTGCGGAAGGTCCTGGTAGCAGACCGGTCGCAGGAAGCGCCGAATGGCCAGGGTGCCGACCGAGGTGGTTCGGCTGTCGGAGGTGGCGGGGAAGGGGCCGCCATGAACCATGGCTTGTCCGACTTCGACGCCGGTGGGCCAGCCATTCGCGAGGATGCGGCCTGCCTTCCGCTCCAAGATCGGGAGCAGCCGTCGGGCCAGTTCAATGTCCTCACGTTCCAAATGCAACGTCACCGTGAGTTGGCCTTCCAGCTGCTCGGCGACGCTCGCCATCTCCTCGGTCGTCCTGCAGCGTACGACCAAGGCCGCGGCACCGAACACCTCGTGCGCCAAGCGTTCATCCGCTGCGAAGCTCGGCACATCGGTGCTGAACAGTGCGCTCGGGCTGCGGTTGACGCCGCTGCCGAGAGCACCTCGGCCAGCGATGTGCACCGCAGGATTGGTCTCGAGCGCCTGTACGCCCGCGGCATAGGCCTTGTGGATGCCCTCGGTCAGCATCGGCGCAGGTTCCCGAGTCCCGAGTGCCGCGCTGGCCGCCGCGAGGAAACGTTCCAGGCCAGCGCCTTCGACCGCGAAGATCAAGCCCGGATTGGTGCAAAACTGGCCGGCGCCGAGAGTGAGCGAGTCAACGAAGCCGGTCGCGATTCCCTCGGCTCGGGCGTCGAGAGCGGCGGGCAGGATGAACACCGGATTGACGCTGCTCATTTCGGCATAGACCGGGATCGGCTCCGGCCGCTGCGCTGCGGCCGAGACCAGCGCCAGCCCGCCGCCGCGCGAGCCAGTGAAGCCGACCGCCTTGATGTACGGGTGCTTGACCAGGGCCGTGCCGGTCTCGACGGCACCGGGAAGCAGCGAGAACACGCCCTCCGGCATGCCGCATTCGCTCGCAGCCGCCTGGATGGCGCGGCCGACCAGCTCGCTGGTGCCGGGATGCGCCGGATGGCCCTTCACCACCACGGGGCAACCCGCCGCCAGGGCCGACGCCGTGTCGCCGCCCGCTACGGAGAAGGCCAGCGGAAAGTTGCTGGCCCCGAACACCGCGACCGGGCCGAGCGGGATCTGCCTCAGCCTCAGATCGGCGCGCGGCAGCGGCGTCCGTTCCGGCTGCGCCGGGTCGACGCGCAGGTCCAACCATTCCCCGCTCCGCACGACCTGCGCGAAGAGACGCAACTGCCCCACGGTCCGCGCCCGCTCGCCCTCGATGCGGGGGCTCGGCAGCCCGGTCTCAACCGTGGCCCGGTCAACCAGCGTGTCGCCGAGTTCGAGGATGTTGCGGGCGATCGCCTCCAAGAACCCGGCCCGCTCCCCCAGGCCGGTCTTGCGGTATGCATGGAAGGCGGACCAGGCGAGCTCGCAGGCTCGGGCGACCTCGGTCTCACCGGCGAAGGCGAAGGCCGGATCGAGGGCGTCTCCCGTGGCGGGGTTCACCGCCCGAAGGGGCCGTTCGGCCGGTCTGATCGAGGCTGAGCCGATCAGGATGTCGCCGGTGATCGTCTTCGATATCATGGTGTTGATCCGGTTTGGAACTGACGGGTCGCATCCGAAAAGTGCCAGTGCTTCCGCTTCGCGGCTGGCTCCCCAGTGTAGCGACCGGCAGCTGACTGCGCCCCGGCTGGGAGCGGCAAACGCGTTGAATGCGAGTGACACAACGTACATGGCGCCGCTGGAGCTCTGCACAAGCTGTTAGGTGAGCATGGCCGGGGCCCAAGGTAGCACCCTTGATGCGCCGGCCTCTGATGTCCGCGATCGGGCGCCGGGGAAAGGTCCGGAAATGGCTTCACCCGACCAGGCTACGCCGGCGGCATCGGGTCGCGTCCGGTCATGTCCGCTCTCCGTGCCAAGCGCGATGGCTGATTCCGAGCGCCGTGCTCCAGCCCGGCTGGCCGGAAGTGCGGGTCTCACGGGTCTCGTCAATGTCCGCTGCCGGGATGTGGCCTCTATGACCGCATATCGCGCGATATCGCCGCGTAGATCCTCCGCCACCCGCCCAGGCCTTCAGGGGATGAGGCGGCCGTCGCGCAGGGATTGGAACAGCGCGAAGAAGGCGTCGTCCGTGGCCTGGTATTCGGTGAAGCCGAGGCGCCGGCTCTTCGACATGTCGGTCACGACCTCGATCGGGCGGCCGAGATCGGCGTCCGTGTGCCAGGGCGATGCCAGGCGATCCAGCTGCGCTTCCCGCAGGCCGTGGCGGCGGGCGATGTCCGCCCACACCCCGGCATCGCCGGCCATCTGCGTCTCCAGCGGCAGGACAGTGCCATCGAACGGCACGGCGTCC
>NZ_JBYRFX010000128.1:0-9857 GCF_057815775.1 Inquilinus sp. | reverse complement strand
CGACCTGCCGGCACCGGTGCCGACCATGCCGGTCTATCACCCGGCCTTTATCCTGCGGCAGCCGGGCATGAAGCGCGACGTCTGGCGCGACCTCCTGGTGCTGCGCCACCGGATGGTGGAGCTCGGCTGCGCCTTCAAGCGCGACGCCTGATCCGCGCGGGACGCGCGTCTTGTACGTTTCGCCGGTCAGCCGTGGCCGGAACCTGCGGCACGATTGCGGCTGACCGGCATGCCGTTTTGCTTTTCCCGCCGGACCGCCTCGGCTAGCTTGGCCGCTTCCTTCGACCAGGGACAGGGGGGCGCATGCCGGGCCGGATCGACGAAACTCGTCCGTTCATCGCCGTCAACATCGCGATCCTGACCGTGTCCGACACACGGACGGTGGCCGACGACAAGTCGGGCGACACGCTGGCGGAGCGGGTGGCCGGTGCCGGCCACCGGGTCCATGCCCGCTCGATCGTCCGGGACGACCAGGCCGCGATCGAGGCGCAGCTGCGGACCTGGATCGCCGACCCCGAGACCGATGTCGTGATCGCCACCGGCGGCACCGGCGTCACCGGCCGCGACGTGACGCCCGAGGCGTTCGACGCCGTCTATGAAAAGCACATCCCCGGCTTCGGCGAGCTGTTCCGCTGGCTGTCCTACGACAAGATCGGCACCTCGACGATCCAGAGCCGGGCGACGGCCGGCGTCGCCGGCGGCACCTATCTGTTCGCGCTGCCGGGGTCGCCCTCGGCCTGCCGCGACGCCTGGGACCTGGTCCTGAAGGACCAGCTCGACAACCGGTTCCGGCCCTGCAATTTCGTCGAACTGATGCCCCGACTGCTCGAGAAGTGACCGCCATGCCCCCGATCCTTCGCGCTGGCCGGCTGGCCGCACTCATCTGCCTGTTCGTGCTGGCCGCCTGCGCGGCGCCGGGCGGCGGTCCGCGGCCGGGCAGCCAGCAGGCCGCCGTGGTGGACGGTCCGCCGCAGCCGACCAGCGGTTGCGGCATCCCGGCCGCGGCGGGCACGCAGACACTGAAGTTCCAGGGTGCGTCCTGGCGCTACATCGTCGACCTGCCGCGCGGCTACGACAAATCGCACCCGTACCGGCTGATCGTGGCCTTCCATGGCCGCACCGGCACGGCCGAGAAGGTGAAGACCTATTTCGACCTGGAGGGCTCGGCGGCGCGCCCGGCCGTGGTGGTCTATCCGCAGGCCCAGGGCGGCTGGGGCGGCAAGGCCGACCGCGACATGGCCTATGTCGACACGCTGCTGGCCCGGCTGAAGGCGACGCTGTGCGTCGACCAGACCCAGATCTTCGCCGCCGGCCATTCCATGGGCGGCAGCTTCGTCAACGACCTGTCCTGCGCCCGTGCCGGTGTGTTCCGCGCCACCGCCGTGGTCGCCGGCGGCGTCGGCAGCATCCGGCCCTGCCGCGGCGAGATGGCGGCAATCCTGCTGCACAACCCGAAGGACAACATGGTGTCCTACAGCCAGGGCATCATCGAGCGTGACAAGCGCATCGCCCAGAACCAGCTGAAGACGACCCCGGTCGACGCCAACGCCACCTTCCGCTGCAAACGCTGGGGGGCGAGCGCCATCTCCGACCCCGTGGTGTTCTGCGACCTGCCCTCGACCTTCAACCGCAGCCGGCCCTATGCGCATGGCTGGCCGGAGGGCACCGGCCCGACCATCGTCAGCTTCTTCGACCGACTGACCGACCCACGGATTCAGTTGACAGAAAGGCCGACCGCCCCTTAGGTGAAGGCATGGTGATCCTAGCTCGCACGCTTCGACTTATCTGACCGGCGCCCTCAAGGGCGTCTGGCCGAAGCCTGTTGCGACCTCTATCCGGATCCTCACCATGACCCCCGCCCGACCTTTTCGACCGGCCGTTTCCCACACCATCGGGACCACGCTGCGACTTATCACCGGCCGCTGATCGGCGCATCGCGCGCCGGGCGGCCCTTTGGCGCATCCATGTCATGCGCCCGTCGTCATTCCGTCCTATCCTGTTATTCCGGCCGGGCTTTCGGCCGGTGCGAGAGAGAAATCCGATGTCCGTGATATCGCCCAAGCCTGGCATGCCCGTCGACAAGTACCGTCCGGTGCAGACCGTCCCGCTCCAGGACCGGCAATGGCCGAACCGCGTCATCGACCGCGCCCCCATCTGGTGCTCGGTCGATCTCCGCGACGGCAACCAGGCGCTGATCGAGCCGATGGGGACCGACCGCAAGCAGCGCATGTGGGACCTGCTGGTCCGCATGGGCTTCAAGGAGATCGAGGTCGGCTTCCCCGCCGCCTCGCAGACCGATTTCGACTTCATCCGCCACCTCATCGACAACAACCTGATCCCCGACGGCGTCACCATCCAGGTGCTGACCCAGTCGCGTGAGGAGCTGATCCGCCGCACCTTCGACGCCATCCGCGGGTCGAAGCGGGCGATCGTCCATCTCTACAACTCGACCTCGACCCTGCAGCGCCGGGTGGTGTTCGGCCTCGACCGCGACGGCGTCACCGAGATCGCGGTGCGCGGCGCGAAGCTGGTCAAGGAACTGGTGCCGACGGTGCCGGAGACCGAGATCGTGTTCCAGTACTCGCCGGAAAGCTTCATGGGCACCGAGCTGGATTTCTCGCGGGACATCTGCGGCGCGGTGCTCGACGTCTGGCAGCCGACGCCGGAGCACAAGGCGATCCTGAACCTGCCATTGACGGTCGAGCAGACGACGCCGAACGTCTATGCCGACCAGATCGAATGGTGCCACCGCAACTTCGCCCGGCGCGACAGCTTCATCCTCTCGGTGCATCCGCACAATGACCGCGGCACCGGCATCGCCGCGACCGAGCTGGCGCTGATGGCAGGGGCCGACCGGGTCGAGGGCACGCTGTTCGGCAATGGCGAGCGTACCGGCAATGTCGACATCGTCACGCTGGGGCTGAACATGTTCAGCCACGGCATCGACCCGGAGCTCGACCTGCATGATGTCGGCGAGATCGTTCGCACCGTCGAGTACTGCAACCAGCTGCCGGTGCATCCGCGCCACCCCTATGGCGGCGAGCTGGTGTTCACCGCCTTCTCCGGCTCGCACCAGGACGCGATCAAGAAGGGCTTCGCGGCTATGGAGAAGAGCAACAGCGGGTTGTGGGAGGTGCCGTATCTGACCATCGACCCGCAGGACATCGGCTGCAGCTATGAGGCGGTGATCCGGGTCAACAGCCAGTCCGGCAAGGGCGGCGTCGCCTATCTCCTCCTGACCGATCACGGGCTGGACCTGCCGCGCAAGCTGCAGGTCGAGTTCAGCCAGGTGATCCAGAAGCTGGCGGACGAGACCGGCAAGGAGATCTCGTCCAAGGTGATCTGGCATGAGTTCGAGCAGGAATACCTGACCCCGGGTCGGGTCGAGGTGCTCGGCCACACCACCCTGCCGACCGGCCGCGGCGAGCGCCACATCGAGGCGCAGGTGAAGATCGACGGGGTGGAGAAGACGATCCGCGGCGAAGGCAACGGCCCGCTCGCCGCCTTCGTCGACGCGCTGCGGCAGGAGATCGATATCGACGTCGACATCGCCGACTATCGCGAGCACGCGCTGCGCAGCGGCTCCGACTCCAACGCCGTGACCTATGTCGAGGCGCAGATCGGCGGCAAGACGCTGTTCGGCGTCGGCATCGACAGCAACATCGTCATGGCCTCGCTCAAGGCGGTGGCCGGGGCGGTCAACCGGGGCCTGCGCAAGGCCGCGGCCTGACGGAAGCGGCATCCGGCCCTGGGCGTGCGCGCCTAGGGCCGGGCCGCCTGCAGCCGGAAGGGCTGGCGACGCCAGCCGGCCAGTGATCGCCAGGCCCATTCGACCGGCCCCAGGCTGAAGGCTCGCAGCCACAGATTGGCCAGCAGCAGCTGCAGGACCACCACGCCCGTGGCGATCAGGGCTAGGCCGGCCGGGCTGAGCCGGTCCCACAGCCCCAGGCCCCAGGTCGGGAACAGCACGAACATGCCGATGCCGGTCTGCATCAGGTACAGCGACAGCGCCGTCCGGCCGGCCGCCCGGAGCGGGCGCAGCAGCCGCTCGCCCGCGCCGGTCTGCAGCAGCAGGTTGATCACGGCGAGATGGCCGATGGTGATCGCCAGCCGGGCGGTGATCAGCAGCCCCGCCGACGCCCCGCCGACGGGCAGGCCGAACGTGTCGGTCAGGGTGATCGGTGCGCCGATCGCATAGGCCGCGACGGCCAGCGCCAGGTAGAAGCCGCGCGACCGCAGGCCCTGGGTGATGCCCCATCGCAGCAGCGCCATGCCGACCAGCATGGTCGAGAAGGAATCGGCGAACCGCCACCACAGTCCCATGTCCTCGTACAGCCGCGACAGGATCTGGAGCGACCATTGCACGGTGGCCTGGTAGCCCCCGTGCCTGGCCAGCTGTTCCGCCAAGGCTCCATCGGTGGCCGGTGCCTGGTCCGGCGGCACGACCGGGACGCTGGCCATGACCAGGAGGCTGACGCCCAGCGCCAGCAGCAGCGCCGTCTTCGGCCCGACCGTCCGCAGCGGATACAGGCACAGCCCCGCGATCGCATAGATGTGCAGGATGTCGTAGGGCCACAGCAGCACGACGGCATGCACCAGGCCGAAGGCCACCAGCCACAGGTTCCGGCGGATGGAGCCGTTGGCGGATTTGGCGGTCAACAGCACCACGCCGGCGCCGAACAGCAGCTGCAGCAGGCCGATCGTGGTCTGGTCCATCACCAGCAGGTTCATGAGCCATGTCGCCGCCCGGTCGCCCCAGGATGGGTCGGGCGACAGCGACGAGGGTCCTGCGATCGGGCCGCCCATGATCGTGATGTTGATATAGAAGATGCCCAGGATCGCCACGCCGCGCAGGACGTCCAGCGATTCGATGCGGGCCGGCGATTCGATGCGGGGCGGAATCGGGCCGGGGGTCGCGCGTGCGTCCATCTGCGTCGATCACTCATGCTGGGTTGAGCGAGCAGCTGGCTTGGTGGCGGGCAGGCCCTTAATCCTATTACCGTTCGTGTCGGGCGCCGGTGCAACTCCTATCTTCGATGGGGCGGATTTCAGGCCTTCTTCACCAGGTCGTGTATCCCGGCCGCCTCGGCACTGCCGGGGAAGACGACGCGGTTCAGCCCGTCCTCCGGCAGGCCGAGATGGTCGCGGAACACGCCCTTCACCACGGCGCGCAGGTCGGTGGTGGGGGCCAGGTCGCGGCCCTGGTACAGCTTCTGGCCCGACAGGCCCGGCCAGTCGGCCAGCACCCGGCCGCCATGCACGGCGCCGCCGGCCAGCAGCGCGACCGAGCCGGTGCCGTGGTCGGTGCCGCCGGAGCCGTTGGCCTGGGCGGTGCGGCCGAATTCGGTCACCGTCAGGATCGCGGTCTGCTTCCAGGCATCGCCCAGCCCGGTGCGCAGCGCCTGCAGGGTGGCGGCATAGGCGGCCAGCAGCCGGTCCAGCCGTTTGACCTGCAGCACATGCGTGTCCCAGCCATACAGCTCCATCACCGCGATGCGCGACCCGGCCGGGTCGGCCAGGAACCGGCCGGCGGCCTCGGCCAGCTTGAGGTCGGCGCCCGCGGCGGCGGCACCGGCCACTGGAGCCGGAGCCATCCCGCCCATGTCGCCGGTTGGGGGTGTGGCGCCGGCCATCGCCGCCGCGGGGGCGGCGCCCGATTGCATCAGGCCCTGGATCTGCTTGCCGAAGGCGGTGGTGTCCAGCCCGGTGGCGTAGGCGGCATGCAGCGCCGGGTCCTGGTCGTACAGGCTGGCGATCAGGTCGGGGAAGCCGGGCGGCAGGTTGACGCCGCGGTCCGGCCGCCAGGAGGTCACCGGCGTCGACCCGCGCAGCACCAGCGGGATCTCCTCGGCGAAGGCGATGCCGAAGCGCCGGTCGGTGGCGCCGATCAGGCCCAGCGTCCGGTTCAGCCAGCCGTCGCGGGTGCCGTCCAGCTGCGATGCCCCGGTCTCCAGCAGATCCTGGCCGTCGAAATGCGACCGGTCGCGATAGGGTGAGGCCACGGCATGCACCGGCAGGAAGCTGCCCTCGGCATACCAGTCCTTCAGCGGCGCCAGGCCGGGATGCAGGGCGAAATGCCCATCCAGATCGACCATGCCGCCATCGGTGCCGGGGTCGGGCGGCGCCAGCGCCCCGTGCAGCGCCTTGTAGTCGGGGTCGCCATAGGGCGGCACCGCGGCCAGCCCGTCCAGCGCGCCGCGCAGGATGATCAGCACGAAGCGCTGGTCGATCGGCGCCTTGGCCAGCAGCAGCCGGGCCGGCATCACGCTCAGGGCGCCCGCGGCCGCGAAGCCGCCGAGCAGATGGCGTCGGGTGAGGGTCATCCTCTCACCTCCTCTGGAATTCGGGGCTCAGCAGCGCCAGGGCGATGCCCTCGCGCTGGCTCGGCGCGCCGCTCAGCACGCCCTTGGTCTTGTCGGACAGGGTCGGGCCCAGCAGTGCCTCGGCCAGCGGCAGCGGCGACTGGTCCGGCGTCAGCTTCGGCAGCGACTGGTAGGTCCAGGCGATCCGCTGCATCGCCAGCTCCGGCGCCAGCCAGTCGGATTCGCGGTCCGGCCAGCCCTGCGGCGACGGGGCGTTGTAGATCTGCTGCCCCAGGCGGCGGACCGAATTCACCGTGGCGGCGTCGGCGGTGTCGACCCCCAGGCCGCGCAGGGTGGAGACCACCATCTCGATCGGCGCCTTGTACTTCCGCCGCTCCGGCGTCCAGGCCTCCGGGCTGTCGACCAGCGCGCCCGACACCGCGGCCAGGTCGCCACCGCTGTCCTGGAACGCCTTGGCCAGCCGGTCCACCGCGGCCTGCGGCGGGTCGTCGGCGATGAAGTGCCGGGCCAGCTGGGTGGCGATGTGCCTGGCCGTGGCGGGGTGGGCGGCCAGCGCGTCCAGCGCCGCCTCGCCCTCGGCCTCGCCGGCCTCGGCATAGCTCTTGCCAAGGAAGGTCTTCGGCCCCGGCTCGTGCCCGGTCGGGCGGAAGGCGAAGATGGTGCCGGGCGGGTCCTTCTCCCGCCCCGGCGACCAGCCGGTCAGGATCAGCGCCAGCGACCGGACATCCGCCTGGGTGTAGCCGCCGTCGACACCCAGCGTGTGCAGCTCCATCAGCTCCCGCCCCAGATTCTCGTTCAGGCCCAGGGACGCCTTCTGGCCGAACTTCGAATTCGGCCCGACCGAGGTGGCGTTGTCGAGATAGAACAGCATCGCCGGGTGGTGCACCACGGCGCCCAGCAGGTCGCGGAAACGGCCGGTGACATGGGGTCGGATCGCCTCGGTCTCGTAGGCCCCGGCAAAGGGTGTCACATAGCTCTGAGCGTAGGCGACGGTGAAGTGGTTGGTCCAGAACTTGACCAGCCGCTCGCGGAAGGGCGCGTCGGCGGTCAGGGCGGACTGGACATGGGCGATGCGGTCGCGGTCGCGCAGCGCCAGCGCCTCGTCCTGATGCGGCTTGCGGCTGTCCGGGTCCTTGGCGGTCCGGATCGCGATCAGGACGACCATGCCGGCCTGGGTCAGGGGCATGTCATCCGCCCCGGCCTCGGCAGCCGCGGGCGGACCGATCTGGGCCTTCAGCCAGCCCCGGGGATCGCCGGCGATGGCGTCGAGGTCGCCGGGCCGGGCGCCGAACCCGAACCGGTTGGCGGCGATCGCCGCTTCGACGAGAGACATGGCGTGCTTCGTCTCCGCTTTCGAACGTCGACCCCTTCTTCCCCTTCCACGCCGGCATGGCGGGATTCCGTCGGCCGACGTCGCCGGGAAGGAAGTGCGCCGGCGTTGCGTCCGGTTCAATGGCGTGCTCCATAAGGTGGGTCGAATTCGCGGCAGGACGAGGATTTCGGGCGATGGGGACGGCGGGTCGCAGGGCGCGGGACGCGCGCATCGAGGCGGATGGCGCGGTGCCAGAAGGCGTTGGGTCGGCGGATCGGCTGCGGCTGCTCAAGGCGCTGGAGAAGAAGATCCTCTGGCTCTCGGCCTGGACGATCCACAACGCCAATCACATCCGGCCCAACCCGGACGGGCTCAAGGTCGGCGGCCACCAGGCCTCCTCCGCCTCGCTGGTCACGGTCATGACCGCGCTCTATCTCGATGTGCTGCGGCCGCATGACCGGGTGGCGGTGAAGCCGCATGCCAGCCCCGTCTTCCATGCGATCCAGTACCTGCTCGGCCAGCAGACGCAGGAGAAGCTGGAGCAGTTCCGCTCGCTCGGCGGCGCGCAGTCCTACCCGTCGCGCACCAAGGATATCGACGACGTCGACTTCTCCACCGGCTCGGTCGGGCTCGGCGTCGCCATGACGCTGTTCGCCTCGATCGCCCAGGATTACGTGGCGCTGAAGGAATGGGGCCGCGAGGCCAAGGCCGGCGGCCGCATGATCGCCCTGATGGGCGACGCCGAGCTGGACGAGGGCAACATCTACGAGGCCCTGCTCGAAGGCTGGAAGCACGATGTCCGCAACGTCTGGTGGGTGATCGACTACAACCGCCAGAGCCTGGATTCGATCGTCACCGAACGGCTGTTCGCCCGCATCGACAAGCTGTTCGAGAACATGGGCTGGCGGGTCGTCACGCTGAAATACGGCAGCCTGCTGGAGGCGGCATTCCGCCGGCCCGGCGGCAGCGCGCTGCGGCGCTGGATCGACGAATGCCCGAACCCGCTCTATTCCGCCCTGGTCTATCAGGGCGGCGCGGCCTGGCGGCGCCAGCTGCTGGCCGATATCGGCGGCGAGGCGGGGATTCCCGAGCTGCTGGCCGACCATGATGATTCGGCGCTGGCGGCGCTGATGACCAACCTGGCCGGCCACGACATGGAGTCGGTGCTGGCGGCGTTCCACGGCATCACCGACGACGTGCCGACGGTGTTCATCGCCTACACCATCAAGGGCCTCGGCCTGCCCTTCGCCGGCCACAAGGACAACCATTCCGGGCTGATGAACCTGGACCAGATGGCCGCGTTCCAGGCCAGCCAGGGCGTGCCCGAGGGCCGGGAGTGGGAGCCGTTCGCCGGCCTCGACGACATGGCGGCGGAGCTGCAGGCCTTCCTCGGCGCCGTGCCGTTCACGGCCGAGGGCCGCCGGCGCTACCCGGCGGCGCGGATCCCGGTGCCGCGCGACCTCGACGTCGCCCTGGCCGAGACCATGTCGACCCAGGAAGGCTTCGGCCGGGTGATGGGTGAGCTGGCCAAGCGCGAGGACATGCTGGCCGAACGCGTGGTCACCACCTCGCCCGACGTCACCGTCTCGACCAATCTCGGCGGCTGGGTCAACCGCCGCGGCATCTTCGACCGGCATGGCCGCGCCGACGTGTTCAAGGAACAGAAGGTGGTCTCGGCCCAGCGCTGGGGCATGTCGCCGGACGGCCAGCATGTCGAACTCGGCATCGCCGAGAACAACCTGTTCATCAACCTCGCGGCGCTCGGCCTGACCCATTCGCTGTTCGGCGAAAGGCTGCTGCCGGTCGGCACCCTGTACGACCCGTTCATCGCCCGCGGCCTCGATGCGCTGAACTACGCCTGCTACCAGGATGCCCGCTTCATGCTGGTGGCGACGCCGTCCGGCCTGACCCTGGCGCCGGAAGGTGGCGCGCACCAGTCGATCGGCACGCCGCTGATCGGCATGGCGCAGGACGGCCTCGCCAGCTTCGAGCCGGCCTATGTCGACGAGCTGGCGGCGATCATGGCCTGGGGCTTCGAATACATGCAGCGCGGCCCCGAAGCGTCAACGGGGTCGGGCGAAGCGAGCGCCGACTGGGTGCGCGACCATGATGGCGGCTCGGTCTATCTGCGCCTGTCGACCCGGCCGCTGGAGCAGCCCAAGCGCGAGATGACCGACACGCTGCGCCAGGCGATCCTCGCCGGCGGCTACTGGCTGCGCGAA
>NZ_JBYRFX010000127.1:0-1905 GCF_057815775.1 Inquilinus sp. | reverse complement strand
TGGGCGGGATCACCCGCAGGGCCACGGGCACCACCCGCTGTGTCGTCTGGGTCGGGGGTGTCTGGGCCGGGGACGTCTGGGCTGGGGCGGGCGGCGCCAGCATCAGCACCATCGCCGCCGCGGCCAGGACCATCATCGCTTTCATGCGTCGCAGCGCTGCCGTCATCGGTGTCTTCTCGGAACTCGTCCGTCGTCTCGATGCCTGAAGAGGCCACGGAAGGAATGGTGCAGGCCGGGCCGGCCGGCATAGGGCCAGGGGTGCATCCTGGCGGCAGGGCGGTCGACCCGGCCAATGCCTTCGCGTCATGCGGCCAGCCGCCGGGCGCATGCTCGGCAACGGCCCGCTGCCGGGCGGCCGCCGCGAAGCGGCCTGTCGGCCTGGGATAAAAAGGACTCCCCAGCCGCCCGATCGAGTCGTATTTTGCTCAAATGCGCGAACAGATCAGGAACAATTGGGATGTGGCGCTGCGGCTGAGCGACCTGTCGGCCGGCACCACCATCGTGGCGAAATGCGGCCGCTGCACCCGCAGCAAGGCGCTGGACCGCACCCTGCTGGTCCGGCGCTACGGCACGGATGCCCGGCTGTTCCGACTGGAGCTGACGCTGCGCTGCACCCGCTGCGGCAGCAAGGCGGCGGGCCGTCTGGAACTGCACGATGCGCCGCGGAATTGAGGACCGAAAGGGTCACGGGGGCCGAACGACGGTAGGTTGGCGCCCTTACACCGGCATTCCGAGCATCATCTGGAATTCGCGGCGCAGCTGGGGGTCGTCGCGGAAGGCGCCGGTCATGTAGCTGGTGATCATCTGGGTGCCGTGCTTGTGCACGCCGCGCGTGGTCATGCAATGGTGCTGCGACGACACCATCACCGCCACGCCGCGCGGCCGCAGCACCTCGTCGATCGCGGTGGCGATCTGGGCCGTCAGCCGCTCCTGGATCTGCAGCCGCTTGGCGTAGGCGTCGACCACCCGCGCCAGCTTGGAGATGCCGACCACCCGCCGGTCGGGCAGGTAGGCGACGTGCGCCTTGCCGATGATCGGCACCATGTGGTGCTCGCAATGCGATTCGAACTCGATGTCTCGCAGCAGCACCATCTCGTCATAGCCCTCGACCTCCTCGAAGGTCCGGGACAAGAGCTCGACCGGGTCCTGCTCGTAGCCGCGGAAGAACTCCTCATAGGCCTTCACCACGCGCTTCGGCGTGTCGCGCAGGCCTTCGCGGGTGATCTCCTCGCCGGCCCAGCGCAGCAGCACGCGCACCGCGTCCTCGGCCTCGGCCCGGCTCGGCCGCTGATCGGCCTCGGCGGCGGGCGCCACGGCGCTGGCGACGTTGGCGGCGGCCACGGGCGAGAAGGGGATGCGGGTCATGGGACCGGCCTTTCGGGGCGGGGTGTCGATGCCGGACGGATTCGGCGGCGTGGACGAGGCGGCGTCGTCCTCCGGGCCCTCGGGGTGTGATCCGTGATGCGCCATGTCAGTTCAGCCGCATCGTGCGGTGCGGGCTGTCCAGCGAGAAGGCCGGGATCGCGACGTCGAAGCGCTCGCCGCCCGGCGTCTCCATCTCATAGGTGCCGACCATGATGCCGGAGGGCGTCGCGATCGGGGCGCCGCTGGTGTACTGGAAGTCCTTGCCCGGCTCGATCACCGGCTCAACCCCGACCACACCCTTGCCGCGCACCTCCTGCACCCGGCCGAAATCGTCGGTGATGCGCCAGTAGCGGTTGCGCAGCTGCACCCGCTCCGGCCCGCGGTTGGTGATGCGGACGGTGTAGGCCCAGACGTAATGGTGCTCGTCGGGCGAGGATTCATCCTCGAGATAGACCGGTTCGACCGACACTTCGATCGCCCGGGTTTCCGCTGTGTACATGAACTCCGATCCGCTTCAGGCGCGAGCCGCGCCGTCGATCC
>NZ_JBYRFX010000126.1:0-4406 GCF_057815775.1 Inquilinus sp. | reverse complement strand
TCGTATTGGCGGATCATGCCGCGCCCCGCCACCGATCCATGGACGACACTCCCGGGCGGGCGGAATGCCCCCGTCCGGCTAAGGTGAACCACAATCCCCTGCGTTGTGGATCAAATTCGACCGGCGCCTGCGTCGCAGGCGTCCGGTCCGATCCGTCATGCCGCATCCGACGATCTCCCGACAGGCGGTCTGACACCATGCCGGGCCGTTCCGCTTTATCAGATGTCGTCTTCGGCGGAGCCGATTTCCAGGTCGCCGCGGCCGTCCTCGTCGGTTTCGTCGGCGTCATCGGCCTCGTCGTCCGCGACCTCGATGCCGAAGGTCGACTCCTCGTCGGAGCCCACGCCCGCCGCCGGCTGCTGCGGGGCGACACCAGCCTGGAGCCACTCCTCCTCACCGGCCATCAGCTCGATGATCTCCTCATCGGCCTCGTCGATCTCCGCCAGCTTCTGGTGGCCCTTGACCAGGGCCTCGCTCAAGCTCTCCAGCGGCACCGTCTCGTCGGCGATCTCGCGCAACGCCACGACCGGGTTCTTGTCGTCGTCGCGATCGAGGGTCAGGGCGGCGCCGGAGGTGATGTCACGGGCCCGCTGGGCCGCCATCAGCACCAGATCGAACCGGTTCGGGATCTTGAGGACGCAATCCTCGACGGTGACGCGTGCCATGGGCTAGCCGCTCCTAACGCCAAAAAACTGTCACGACGATAGAATCGTGACACGATGGATGCAACGCAATGGCTACATCTTTGTTATACCGAGGGGCGGACGACGTAGCGCAGATGCGGCGGATGTGCAAGCTTTGTCGCAAACCGTTGACCCCGCCTTGCAAACTCGGTAGCGAACGCAAATCTGTCCGTCAGTCCCCTGCCCCGAAGGAATGAACATGATATTCTATAAGGAAGAACGTCTCGCCATATTCATCGATGGCGCCAACCTCTATGGCGCCGCCCGGTCCCTGGGCTTCGACATTGATTATCGCCGGCTGCTCGACCTCTTCGCCAAGAAGGGTCGCCTGATTCGCGCCTTCTACTACACCACGTTGATCGAGGATCAGGAATATTCCCCTATCCGCCCGCTGATCGACTGGCTGGACTACAACGGCTACAGCATGGTCACCAAGCCGCTGCGGGAATACACCGACAGCCAGGGCCGGCGCCGCGTGAAGGGCAATGTCGACATCGACCTGGCGATCGACGCGCTGGAGATGGCGGACCGCGCCGACCACATCCTGCTGTTCTCGGGCGATGGCGACTTCAAGCGCCTGGTCGAGGCGATCCAGCGCAAGGGCGTGCGCGTCACCGTGGTCTCGACCATCAAGTCGAGCCCGCCGATGGTGTCGGACGAGCTGCGCCGTCAGGCCGACAATTTCGTCGAGCTGATGGAGCTGGCACCGCACATCCAGCGCATGAACGCCCCGAACCGCACCGTGGCGGCGCCGACCCCGGATGCCGAGGACGGCGCCGAGGACGATGTGACGCCGCAGACCGGGACCTACGCCCGCACGGCCTGATCGGACAGGCCGGCCCAGGGTACGGGCTGGCTTCACGACCCGGATGATCGGCCGCTCGGCAGGGGGCGGCCGATCAACCCCGGTGGTGTCAGCCAACCCCGGTGGCGTCAGCCCCGATCGCGCATGACCCGCGCCTTTTCGCGCTGCCAGTCGCGCTGCTTGATCGTCTCGCGCTTGTCATGCGCCTTCTTGCCGCGCGCCAGCCCGAGATCGACCTTCGCCATTCCTCGATCATTGAAATAGATCGACAGCGGGATCAGCGTCATGCCGTCCCGCTTGACCTTGCTCAGCAGCTTGTCGCGCTCGCGCTTGTGCACCAGCAGCTTGCGCGGCCGTTTCAGCTCGTGGTTGAAGCGGCTCGCCGGCCCATATTCCGGGATATGGGCGTTGAACAGGTAGATCTCGCCCTCCATTTCGCCGGCATAGGCGTCCTGCAGGTTGCCGCGCCCGTCGCGCAGCGCCTTCACCTCGGTGCCGACCAGCATGATGCCGGCCTCGACATTCTCGTCGATGAAGTAGTCGTGCCGCGCGCGCCGGTTCTGGGCGACGATGCGGCCCGGGGTCCGCGGCTGGGCCATATCCTCTAGATGTCCTTGTTTAGTTGGTCAGGCCGGCAAAGGCCATCGCCGAACGCACTTCGGCGCGGGTCGCCTCGCCCGGCGGCACCAGCGGCAGCCGGACGCGGTCATCCGCGAGGCCAAGCAGCTTGGCGCCGTACTTCACCGGGCCCGGGCTGGTCTCCAGGAACAGCGCGCGGTGCAGCGGCATCAGCCGGTCGCGCGCCGCTTCCATGCGCTTCAGGTCGCCCTCGGCCCAGGCGTTGTGCATCTCGGCGCACAGCCGCGGCGCGATGTTGGCGGTGACCGAGATGCAGCCATGGCCGCCCTGCGCCAGGAACGCCGTGGCAGTGGCATCCTCGCCCGAAAGCTGGCAGAACTCCGGTCCGATCCGCAGCCGGGTGGCGAGCGGGCGGACCAGGTCGGCGGTCGCATCCTTGACCCCGACGATGCCCGGCAGTTCGGCCAGGCGGGCCATGGTGTCGATCGACATGTCGACCACGCTGCGGCCGGGAATGTTGTAGATCACGATCGGCAGGTCGACCGCGTCATGAATGGCCTTGAAATGCTGGTAAAGACCTTCCTGCGTCGGCTTGTTGTAGTAAGGCGTGACGACCAGCGCGGCATCGGCGCCGGCCTTCTTCGCATGCCGGGTCAGGGAGATCGCTTCCTCGGTCGAGTTCGAGCCGGTGCCGGCGATGACCGGGACGCGGCCGCGGGCGACCTCGATGCACAGCTCGATCACCCGCTCGTGCTCCGGGTGGCTCAGCGTCGGGGACTCCCCGGTGGTGCCGCACGGCACGACGCCCTGGGTGCCCTCGCCGATCTGCCATTCGACGAATTTCTGGAACGCTTTCTCATCCACCCCATGGTCGGTGAAGGGCGTAATCAGGGCGACAATCGATCCCTTGAACATGGGGGCTACCACTGGCGTTGGGGTGGGAAACGCTCGTTCATAGCGGCTGCAGTGCGGGGCGGCAAGCAGAGGGCGCTGATAGCCCTCGCTATGCTGGCCCTCATCGTGGCGTCGCCGGCCTTCGCCCAGCCCTCCAGCCCGGCCGAGATCAAGGCGGCGCAGGCCCTGTTCTCCGCCGTCGACCGCAATGGCTGGGACGTGGTGCAGACCATCGAGGGCCAGATGGGCACCACCCTGGTCGGTCGTCTCGCGACCTGGGCCGACCTGTCGCGGTCCGACAGCGCCGCCGGCTTCGAGGACCTGGCAGCCTTCATCGTCCGCAACCCGGACTGGCCCAATGTCCAGGCCCTGCGCCGGCGGGCCGAGCGGGCGATGCCGGACGGGCTGCCGCCCGACGCCGTCATGGCCTGGTTCGACGCCTTCGCGCCGCTGACGCCCGAAGGCACCCTGCATTTCGGCACGGCGCTGAAGACGGTCGACCCGATCCGCGCCCGGATCTGGGTGCGCGACACCTGGCGTACGCTGTCGCTGAGCGCGGAACAGGAAACTCAGTTCCTGAACCGCTTCGGCGCGCTGCTGGAGCCGGACGACCACTGGGCGCGGGCGGACACGCTGATCTGGGCCGAGCGGACGGACGAAGCCCGCCGCATGCTGCCCCGCCTCTCCGGCGACCGGCGGCTGCTGGCCGATGCAAGGCTGAAGCTGATGGCGCGCACGCCGGATGCCTCCGCCGCGGTCCGCGCCCTGTCGCCGAAGCGGCTGCAGGATGAGGGCATCCTGTACGAGCGCGCCCGCTGGCGCCGCCGCAACGACGACGAGGCCGGCGCGATCGAGATGCTGGGCAGCGAGCCGGGCACCACCGCCCATGCCCAGGACTGGTGGCTGGAGCGGCACATCATCGCCCGCCGCCTGTTCGACGAGCAGTCCTATGCCCAGGCCTACAAGCTGGTCACGGCACGCGAGCAGAGCGACCCGGTCGCCCGGGCCGAGAAGGATTTCCTCGCCGGCTGGCTGGCCCTGCGCTTCCTCGACAAGCCGGACGACGCCGTCGGCCATTTCGAGAAGCTGTATGCCGATGTCAGCATGCCGATCAGCTTGGCCCGCGGCGCCTATTGGGCCGGCCGGGCCCATGCCGCCGCCGGGGACAAGCAGAAGGCCGGGGATTGGTACCGGCTGGCGGCGAAGCAGCCGCTGACCTTCTACGGCCAGCTCGCCGCCGACCAGCTCGGCCAGCCCAGCATCGCCGCGCTGCCGATGGCGTCGGCGCCGAATTCGCAGGCGATGGCGACCTTTGAGAGCAACGACCTGGTCCGCGCCGCCCGGTTGCTCGACGCCGTCGGCCAGCGCGACCGCGCCGATCGGTTCCTGCGCAAACTGATGATCGACGCCGACACGCCGGAGAAGAACCGGCTGCTGGCCACGCT
>NZ_JBYRFX010000125.1:0-4224 GCF_057815775.1 Inquilinus sp. | reverse complement strand
CGCAGCTCGGGGTCGCGGATGGTCAGCTCGCGCCCGACCAGGTCCTCCGCTTGCGGCCCGCACAGCCAGGCGATCACCCGCGCCGGATGCTCCGGCGGGGCATGGGCCTCGCGCGGCATCTGGCTGACCGGGTTGATGCCGGAGGTCCGGATCTCGCCCTGCATCTCGGTGTCGACAGTGCCGGGGCGGAAGCCGAAGGCGCGGATTCCCTGGTCGCCATATTCGAGATGCAGCGACCGGGTCAGCATCGCCAGCCCGGCCTTCCCAGCGCAATAGGCGCTCCAGCCCTCATAGACATTCTCCGCCGCGCCGGAGCTGACATTGATGACGGTGCCGCCGCCCTGCGCCACCATGCCCGGCACCGCCGCCCGCAGGGCTGCGAAGGCACCCAGCAGGTTGACCGTGACGTTGCGCGCCCACGCCGCCGGGTCGCAGTCGAGGATCCGGCCGATCGGTCCGACCATGCCGGCGTTGTTGACCAGGATCGACGGCGCCCCCAGCGTTTCCATCACCTCGCGCAGCATCGCCGCGACCCAGCCGAGATCGCCGATGTCGCCGGCAATGGCGATCGCCTGGCCGCCATCCGCCCGTAGGTCCCGGGCGATGCCGTCGATCGCTTCGGACGACCGCGCCGTCAGGGCCACGGCCGCGCCCTGGGCCGCCAGCAGCCGCGCCGTGGCGGCACCGATGCCGCGGCTGGCGCCGGTGATCACGGCAACCTGCCCGTCCAGGCGCGGCAAGGCTTCGGATTCGGTCATCGTCGCAACATCTCCTTCTTGGTCTCAGGCAGCCTAATACCGCGGTCCAAACATTAGCTCGTCATCGCGAGCCCCGCAGGGGCGTGGCGATCCAGAGATCGAGCCGCTGGATCGCCGTGTCGCTTCGCTCCTCGCGATGACGAGATCTTCACCCCCGCCACGCCTTGCCCTCGCGCAGACGGAAGGACCGCACCCGGCGGACGCGGTCCTCGACCGTGGTGTCGCCCACGATGCGCAGCACCGGGCAGGGCAAGGCCGCGAGCCAGGCTTCGTGCGCCTGCAGGTTGCGGCCGACCCGCGTGCCGGAATCATAGGCTTCCGCCCAGTCCAGGAAGGCGTGGTGGGCGACATGCATGGCACCGCCGCGGGCCAGGGTCTCGGCGCCGTAGCGCTCGACTTCGCGCGCCCGCAACCGGTCCATCCGCAGCGCCGGCGGGATCAGGAGGAAGACCACCAGGTCGAATTGCGGGATCAGCGAGTCGCCCCAGCGCATCAGGGACCCGGTCAGCAACCAGCGCTCGGTGCCGGAAATGGCCGCTTCCAGCAGCGCCAGGCGCTCGGACACGTCCCGTTGCGCCTGGAATGGCGGGTCGCTCGGCAGCCAGAAATAGTCGTCGGTGTCGAGATGCAGGGCCCCGGTCGCCGTCGACAAGGCCCGGCCCAGCGTCGAGGTGCCGGACCCGGCGGCACCGGTGATGTGGATGCGCCTGGGCGCCATGGTCATCTCTGCTCTGCCGCTCGGGCTCGGTCCGTGCCTTGCACATAGCGCACGGGCATGATGTTGTCGCGCCACCTTATCCCCCATGCGGGCGTGCCATGCTGGTGATCTTCGACTGCGACGGCGTCCTGATCGATTCGGAAATAATCTTCTGCGCCGTCGATTCCGAGGCGTTGGCCCGGCTGGGGCATGTCATGGCGCCCAGCGAATTCGCCCGCCGCTTCTGCGGCACGCCGCACCAGGTCGCCTGGGCCACCCTGTCGGCCGAATTCGGCTTCGTCGTGCCGGACCACCTGATCGACGAGGTCAAGGCAGAGTGCGCCCGGCGGTTCGAGACCGAGCTGAAGGCGATTCCGGGGGCGGCGGAGGCGATCGCCGCGGCCGGGGCGTTCGGCCACCCGCCCTGCGTCGCCTCCTCCACCAGCCTGCCCAACCTGCGCCGCAACCTGGAGACGGCCGGGCTGCTGGCGAAGGTCGACCCGCATGTGTTCTCGGCCAGCCAGGTGGCGCGCGGCAAGCCGGCGCCGGATGTCTTCCTCTACGCCGCCTCGCAGATGGGGGCCGACCCCGCAGACTGCCTGGTGATCGAGGATTCGGTGTTCGGCGTCACCGCCGCCCGCCGGGCCGGCATGCGGGTGGTCGGCTTCGTCGGCGCCAGCCATGCCGATGCCGGCCTGCCGCAGCGGCTGCAGGCCGCCGGGGCCGGCCGGATCTTCGAGACGATGGCGGAGATCACGGCCTGGCTGGCGGCGGGCGCACCGCCGCCGGCCTATGCCATGCGCGAGAGCGCGGTCAGATCAACCCCATCAGCTGCTGCGCCAGCGCCGCGACGCCCGGCGCCGCGGCGGTGACCGGGCCGCTCTGCACCCCGCTTTCGATGAAGTCACTGGTCACGCCGCCGGCCTCCTGCACCAGCACCAGCCCGGCCATCACGTCCCAGGCGTTGGTGTGGGCAGCGGCATAGCCGTCGAATCGGCCGTCGGCGACATAGGCCAGCGACATGGCGGAGGAACCGAGGCGCCGGTATTCGCCGCCATGGGCCAGGATGTGGCCGATCTGGCGGACATGACCGTCGATGTGCTTGCCCGGGGCATAGCCGACGCCGATCATCGCGCTGTCGGGCCGGGCCGCGGCGTTGACCTTGATCGGGGTGCCGTTGCGCGTCGCCCCCTGCCCGGCCACGGCGCTGTACAGCTCGTCCCGCACCGGTTCGTAGATCACGCCGAGCGCCGGCTTGCCGTCGATGGTGGCGCCGATCGAAACGCACCAGACCGGCCGGTCGCGCAGGAAATTCGCCGTGCCGTCGATCGGGTCGAGGCCCCAGACGATGCGCGCATCCTGCCGGTCGAGACCGAATTCCTCGCCCAGCACGGCATGGTCCGGGAAGATCTCCGTCAGACGCCCGCGGATCAGCGTCTCGACCGCCTTGTCGACCACGGTGACGAAATCCTGCGGCCCCTTGGATTCGATCTCCAGCGCCTTGTGATCGGCCAGATGGGCCAGGGCCAGCTGGCCGCCGGCCCGGGCCAGCGCCTCGGCCACGATGCGCATCAGGGCGAGGGTCTGTTGGTCGCTCATGGGAAATTCCTGTCCGCGTTCGGAAGGCGCGATCATCCGGGACCGGCCTGTCCCCGGCAACCCAGGAAAGCGGGACCCTGCCGTCAGCCATCCAGCTCGAACAGCTCCGGCCGCCTTTGGGCGATCGGGCCGAGCGAGGACAGGATCTCGCGCAGATGCAGGCGCATGGCGGCTTCGGCGGCATCCGGGTCATGCGCCCGCAGCCCGGCCAGGATCGCCGCATGCTGGTCGATCAGCATCTCCAGCGGCGACACCTCGGGCAGGCTGAGATAGCGGACCCGGTCCATCTGCGCCTTCATGTTCTCGATGGTGCCCCAGGCCGGCAGGCAGTCGATCGCCTCGATGATCAGATGGTGGAAGGCCTCGTCCAGCGCCAGGAAGCGGGCGTTGTCGCCTTGCCGGGCCGCGGCGCGCTGCATCTCCAGGTTGCGGTCCAGCGCCTGCAGGAAATCCTCGTCGATCCGTTCCGCCGCCAGGCGGACCACCGCGGTCTCCACCGCCTCGCGGATGAAGCGGCCCTGCTCGACCTGCCGGCGTGAGATCTTCCGCACCATGGTGCCGCGCTGGGGCAGGACCTGGAGCAGCCCCGCCTCCACCAGCTTGATGAAGGCCTCGCGCACCGGCTGGCGCGACACGCCGAACATCTCCGACCCATCCTTTTCCGACAAAGCACAGCCGGGCGGCAGCAGGCCGGTGATGATCGCCTGGCGCAGCCCCTCATAGATCTGCTTGCCGATCGGCCCCTCACCGCTCAGGGCGATGCGCTCCGGCAGCGTCCTGGTCTGCTGTGCCTTCCGCCGTCCGGCCACCCGCTCGCTCCGCTCCGTTGGTCCCGTCCGAGCATACAGGGGATCGGCCGCATTTTAACATCGCCATACTTGTATGGTGATTAAATTCGGACTATGCATCCGGCCATGTCCCCTGCGGCTGGCCGCGGAGAGGACGCAGTCCATCCCGGGGGAAACCGCATCATGAAGATCATCCGTGCCGACGTGATCGTCACCTGCCCCGGGCGCAACTTCGTCACGCTCAAGCTGGTGACCGACGAGGGCGTGTACGGCATCGGCGACGCCACCCTGAACGGCCGCGAGCTGGCGGTGGCCAGCTACCTCAAGGACCATGTCTGCCCGCTGCTGGTCGGCCGCGATCCGCACCGGATCGAGGACACCT
>NZ_JBYRFX010000124.1:0-9734 GCF_057815775.1 Inquilinus sp. | reverse complement strand
GGTACGCTTCGACCCCGGCCTGGCCGGGTTGATCGCCGAGGCGGCCGCCGCGCGCGGCCTTGGCTGGCGGCGCATGACCTCCGGCGCCGGGCACGACGCCCAGATGATGGCCCGGATCGCACCGGCGGCGATGATCTTCGTGCCCAGCCGCGGCGGCATCAGCCACAACCCGGCCGAATTCACCGAGCCCGGCCATCTCGCCGCCGGGGCCGAGGTGCTGCTCGACGTGGTGGCGCGGCTGGTGGGCGCCTGACGAGAGTCCGTCCCGGAAGTCGCTCCGGCGAGTCGGCTGGCGTGGTTTTCGAGAACCGGCGCGCAGCGGACTTAACGTCCGTGAGCACCGGAAGCGCAGAAAACCGCGTCAGACGGCCGCCGGAGTAGAATTCCGGGGCGGGCCCTCAGGCCCGGATCAGGGTCCCGACGCCACCTTCGGTGAAGACCTCCAGCAGCACGGCGTGCGGCACGCGGCCATCCATGATCACCGCGCCCTCGACCCCCTGCTCCACCGCCGAGATGCAAGTCTCGATCTTCGGGATCATGCCGCCGGAGATGGTGCCGTCGGTCATCAGCTCGCGCGCCCGGGCCAGCGGCAGCTCGTGGATCAGCGTCTTCTGCTTGTCGAGCACGCCGACGACGTCGGTCAGCAGGAAGAAGCGGGTGGCGTTCAGCGCAGCGGCGATCGCCCCGGCCGCGGTGTCGGCGTTGATGTTGTAGCTTTCGCCGCGCGGGCCGACGCCGATCGGCGCGATCACCGGGATGAAGTCGCTGTCCTCGAACGCCTCGAGGATCTCAGGATTGACCGAATCCGGCTCACCGACGAAGCCGAGATCGAGGATGCGCTCGATGTTGCTGTCGGGATCGCGCTTGGTGCGCTGCAGCTTGCGGGCCGAGATCAGCGCGCCGTCCTTGCCGGAGACGCCGACGGCCTTGCCGCCGACCGACTGGATCGCCGAGACGATCGATTTGTTGATGTTGCCGGACAGCACCATCTCGACGATGTCGACGGTGTTGCGGTCGGTGACGCGCAGCCCGTCGACGAATTCCGACTTGATGTTCAGCCGCTCGAGCATCGCGCCGATCTGCGGCCCGCCACCATGGACCACCACCGGGTTGATGCCGACCTGCTTCAGCAGCACCACGTCGCGGGCGAAGCTTTCGGTCAGCGATTCGTCGCCCATGGCGTTACCGCCATATTTGATGACGAAGGTGGCACCGGCGTAGCGGCGCATGAAGGGCAGCGCCTCGACCAGGGTGTTGGCCTTGTCGAGCGAAGCGGCGGGAAGGACGACGGGCGGGGCGGCGAAGGGCTTGGTCATCGGGCTCGGATCCTGCGAGCAGTTGGCCGGCGCCCTTCTCATGCCCCACCGCGAGGCCGCGATCAACCGCGGTCAGCCGGCCTGGGCGATTCCGGTCAAAAAGGCGCGCAGCTCGGCAATGCCCTCGCCGCTGTCGCTGCTGGTCAGGAACACATGCGGGAACGCGGCGGGGTGGCACTTCAGCTCGGCCTCAACCTCCGGGATCCGGCGCTCGCGCTCGCCCTTGCCGACCTTGTCGATCTTGGTCAGCACCACCTGGGTGGCGACGGCGGTGTCGTCGAGCATCTTCAGGATCTCGATGTCCGAGTCCTTGATACCATGGCGCCCGTCGACCAGCACCAGGGCCCGGCGCAGCGTGACCCGGCCGCGCAGATAGCCCTTGAGCGTCTCGGTCCAGCTGGCGACCAGCGACTTCGACACCTTGGCGTAGCCATAGCCGGGCAGGTCGACCAGCCCGAGCCGGCCGCCGAGGGCGAAGAAGTTCAGCTGCTGGGTGCGGCCCGGGGTGTTGCTGGTCCGGGCCAGGGTCTTCCGCCCGGTCAGCGCGTTGACCAAGCTGGATTTGCCGACATTGGACCGGCCGGCGAAGGCGATCTCCGGCAAGCCCGCGGGCGGCAGCCCGTCCAGCGACGCGGCGCCCCAGGTGAAGTGGCATTCCTGCGCGAACAGCAGGCGCCCCGCCTCGATCGCCGCAGCGTCGAATGCCGTGCCGGCGCCGGCGTGAAGGTCGGTCACCCCTTGCGGCCCGCCGGCTTGCGGGCGGTGCCGTCGGCGTTCTTCTTGCGGGTCACGGAAGGCGGCGCCACCGACACCGGCTCGGCCGAGTCGTCGAGGCCGCCCGAGATCTTCACATGCATCCGCTTCATGATCGACCATTGCTGGAGGATCGTGAGGGTGTTGTTCCAGGCCCAGTACACCACCAGGCCGACCGGGAAATGGGCCAGCATGAAGGTGAAGACGACCGGCAGCAGCATGAACACCTTGGCCTGGATCGGATCCGCCGGCGCCGGGTTCAGCTTCTGCTGCAGGAACATGGTGATGCCCATGATGATCGGCGCGGCGCCGATCATCAGCATCGACGGCGGCGTCCACGGGATCAGGCCGAACAGGTTGAACACCGTGGTCGGATCGGGCGCCGACAGGTCATGGATCCAGCCGAAGAACGGCGCGTGCCGCATCTCGATGGTGACCAGCAGCACCTTATAGAGCGAGAAGAACACCGGGATCTGGATGATGATCGGCAGGCAGCCTGCCGCAGGATTGACCTTCTCGCGCTTGTACAGCGCCATCAGCTCCTGCTGCTGCTTCGCCTTGTCGTCGGCGAAGCGCTCGCGCAGCTTCACCATCTCCGGCTGCAGCGCCTTCATCTTCGCCATCGAGCGGTAGGACTTGTCCGCCAGCGGGTAGAACAGGAGCTTCAGCCCGAGGGTGAAGATCATGATCGCGATGCCGAAATTGCCGACGACGCTGTGGATCCAGGCCAGGATCTTGAAGAACGGCTTGGTGATGATCTTGAACCAGCCGAAATCGATCGCCAGGTCGAAATTGGTGATGTTCAGCGTGTCGGCATAGCTGCTGATCAGGTCGACTTCCTTGGCGCCGGCGAACAGGCGGCCGGTCGATTCCAGGGTCTGGCCCGGGGCCACGGTCTGGATGTCGCCCTGGTAGGTCGCGAGGTAGCGGCCCTCGCCGTCCGACTGGTGCAGGAACTGGGCGTCGACCTTGGCGGCCTGGTCCGGCACCAGCGCCACCAGCCAGTACTTGTCGGTGAAGCCGAGCCAGCCGCCGGCGGTGGTGTACTTGACCGCCTTGTCGTCCGCGATCGTCTTGTAGCTGTATTCCTTGAGGCTGCCGTCGAAGACGCCGTACGGCCCTTCATGCAGCACGGTGTAGCCCTGGGTCACCGGCGTGCCGAAGCGCAGCACGCGGCCATAGGGCGCCAGTTCCACCGGCTTGTCGGTGTTGTTGATGACGCGCTGGACCACGGTGAACATATAGTTCGCGTCGATCGAGATCGCGCGCTGGAACACCAGCCCCTGGCCGTTGTCCCAGCTCAGCACCACCGGCGCATCCGGGGTCAAGGTCTCACGGTCGGCGGTCCACACGGTTTCCGCGTCCGGGATGTGCAGCGCCGTGTCCTTCGGCACCCAGCCGTAATCGGCGTAGTAGGGCGAGACCGCGGCACGCGGCGTCAGCAGCACGATTTCCGGGCTGTTTGGGTCGACCGTCTCGCGATAGTCGCGCAGGGTGACGTCGTCGAGCCGACCGCCGGTCAGGTTGATCGAACCGTGCAGGCGCGGCGCTTCGATCTTGACGCGCTGGGTCTGGGCCAGGGCCTTGTCGCGCTCGACCGGGGCCACTGGTGCGGCACCGACCGTGGTCGGCGCCTGCGGCGATGCGGTCGAGGTGGTGGCGGCCGTCTGCTGCTGCTGCGCCACCGGGGTCGGTTTCGCGGCCGGGAACAGGAACTGGAAGCCGAGAAGAATGGCGATCGAAAGGGCGATCGCCAGGATCACGTTCTTCTGGTCGGTCATCGCATCGAGACTCCGGTCCCGGCGGTGCGGCCGGTCAGTCGTACGGTTATCTGTCGGTGGACCGGGCCGCGCCGCAACAGGTGTCGCGGCCGGACCCGCCGGCAGTCTTGGTCAGGGTATCGGGCACGGGGTCATACCCCGAACCGCCCCATGGATGGCAGCGCGCGATGCGCCGCAGGGCCAGCCAGCCCCCGGCGATCGCGCCGTGCCGCTCAATAGCCTCGATCGCATAGGCGGAGCAAGTGGGCGCGAACCGGCAACTGCGTCCGATCAGCGCCGACAGGCTGTAGCGGTATCCGATCACCGCGCCGCGCAGCAGATGTGCGAGCGGGCTCACGCCCCGGCAACCGGCGCCGGCGCTGCAGCCGGTTCCGCCTCGCGGCGGCCCGGTTCGTGGCGGACAACACCCAGCTTTTCCAGCGCGCGGTCGAGATCGGCGACGAGATCCGGGAAGGAGCGGCGGATGGTCTCGCCGCGCGCAATCAGCACGAGATCGTGGCCCGGGGCAGCCCGGCGGCCCAGCACTTCGGCCGCGGCAGCGCGCAGGCGACGCTTCGCCCGGTTGCGGGCCACGGAATTCCCGACCTTGCGGCTGGCGGTGTAGCCGATGCGGACATCGGCCTGGTCTTCGCCCTGGACCTGATCTTCGCCCGGCGCCGCGCTCCAGCGGCGCAGCTGCACGATCACGCCCGACGCCGCCCATTTCCGGCGGGTCGCGGCCACGGCCAAGAACTCGGCCCGCTTCTTCAGCCGGCCGAGGCGGATCAGGGAAGGATCGTCAAGACGGACGCGCATCCGGTTACCCCGGCGCGAGACGCCGGATTACGCGGAGAGGCGCTTCCGGCCCTTGGCGCGACGATTGGACAGGACGCGGCGGCCGCCGACGGTCGCCATGCGGGCGCGGAAGCCATGACGACGGGCACGCACCAGCTTGCTGGGCTGAAAGGTTCTCTTCACGATCGCAACTCCGGATGGCTCACCTGCGCCCTTCCGGACGCAAAACGGTCGCGGGTTATAGGCAGAAGGGGCGCACGAGTCAATCGATCCGCCCATGACACAGGCGCGCGCCGGGCGCAGCGGCATGGACCGATGCTAGGGGATACGCCCGCGGCCGATTTTCCGATAGAATTTTGTGATGGAATGGAATCCCGCGCAGACCCTGAAATTCGCCGGGCCCCGGCTGCAGCCCGGGCTCGACCTCATCACCCGGTTGCCCGACGTCATGCCGAAACGCATCGTCGACCTCGGCTGCGGCACCGGCGCGCTGGCCGCCCAGCTGGCGGAACGGTGGCCGCGGGCGACGGTCACCGGTCTCGACCGCGACCGCAACGCCCTGCGCGAGGCCCGGGCGACCCATCCGGACCTGGACTGGGTCGAGGCCGACATCGCCGGCTGGACACCGGCCGAGCCGGTCGACCTGATCTTCTCCAACGCGGCGCTGCAATGGGTCGAGGGGCATGAGGCGCTGTTCCCGCGCCTGCTGTCCTTCCTGGCCCCCGGCGGCGTGCTGGCGGTGCAGATGCCGCGCAACTTCGACGCGCCCAGCCATGTGCTGATGCGCGCGCTGGCGACCGAGGCGCCCTGGGCCGGCAAGATCACGCTGCGGCGCCCGCCGGTCGGCATGCCGTCCGCCTATTACGACCTGCTGGCGCCGCGCACCGCCGCGCTCGACATCTGGGAGACCGAGTATCTCCACGTGCTGAAGGGCGACAACCCGGTGCTGCACTGGGTGCGCGGCACGGCACTGCTGCCGGTGATGGCGGCGCTGTCGGGGCCGGAGCTGGACGCCTTCATCGCCACCTATGCGGCCCGGCTGGCCCAGGCCTATCCGCCGCAGCCGGACGGCAGCACCCTGTTTCCCTTCCGCCGCCTGCTGCTGCTGGCCCGGGTGGCGGCGTGAAGCGCCTTAGGAATCGTTAAATCCCCGAGAGGTTCAGTGCGGCACATGCCGTGCGAGGTCCATCGAATCGTGGAGGATGCGCAGCACTTCGATGACGCCTTCGTCGATGACCCGATAGACCAGAATGTGCCTGCCGCGGCGGCCGCGCCTGGCGACATGCAATATGCGGACACCCGTCCGGACCTCGTCGCGTGCCCTGCTGGCCGGAAGGTCCGGCCCGCCTCCCAGCGCCCGGACGGCCTGGACGATCGTTTGCTGATACTCGTTCGCCTGCTTCGGACCGAAGGCTTGGGTGGTCCAATGAAGAATGGAAGCGAGGTCCTGGTTGGCCGCGATGCTTAAGCGAACCTGCCAGCGGCCCCCGGCCATCCGGGATCAGTCCGCCGAACCGGATTTGAGGGCGCCGGCTATTGCTTTCTCGGCTATGGCGTTCATGTGCCGCTCCAGATCGTCCATGGAGTCGAACTCGGTGTACTCCCCGCGCTCCATCGCAGCGATTCCGACGTCGACCGCGGCCCGCAGACGCTCCAGCTTGGCGGCGTCTTCCTGCTCTCTCTGCTCAACCAGCCGGAGCCCCTCGCGCAGGACCTCGCTGGCATTCTGGTAGCGGCCGGACTTCACCAGCCCTTCGATCAGCTCGGCCTGATGATCGGTCACGACAACGTTGCGGGTCGGCATCACGACTGTCCTCTGAACATCCTTGCACGCCCATAAGATAGGGCGATTGGCATAGTATGCCAATCGCCCCGATCGTGTTCAGCCCTGCAGTCCGCTCACTTCCCCGGCGGCTTGTACCAGGCGTCGAGGGCTTCCTGGACCTTGGCGCCGGCCTGGTCGGCGGTCAGGGTGCCGTTCAGCACCTGGGCCGAGACGTTCCAGATCGCCTGGTCGACATTGGGCTTGCCGCGCGACAGGATCTGGTGCGCCAGGCGGATGTTGCTGCCGCAGCTGTCCTTCCAGCTCTGGAACTCTGCCGCCAGCGGATCCTTCAACTCGACCTTGTGGGTCGACAGGGTGAAATAGCCCGGCAGCGCGTTGGTGTAGATCGTCGCGAACTCCGCCGACGCCACCCATTCCAGGAAGGCGCGCGCCGCTTCCGGATGCTTGCTGCCGGCATTCATGCCGAAGCCGATGTCGGTGTGGTTCGAGATGAAGCACGGGTCGCCGGCCTTTTCCACCGGTGGCGGGAAGGCGCCGAGCGGGAAGTCGGCCTGGGCCTCGAACAGCGGGATCTCCCACGACCCGGCCGGATAGATCGCGGCGCGGCCCAGGGTGAACAGGTTCTGGCTGTCAGGGTAGGACTGCGCCTGGTAGCCGTCGGACAGATAGGGCTTCCACTTCGCCAGCTCGGCCCAGGCCGCGACATAGGGAGCATCGCTGAACTTGGCGGTGCCCGCGATCAGCGCCTGGCGGCCGGGTTCTCCGTGCCAGTGGTTCGGGCCGATGTTCTGGAAGCCCATGGTCGCGGCCTCCCACTGGTCGGCGCTGCCGATCGACAGCGGCACGTCGCCGGCGGCCTTGATCTTGTCGAGCAGGGCGAAGAATTCGGCCTGGGTCTTCGGCGGGGTCAGGCCGAGATCGTCGAACATCTTCTTGTTGTAGATGAAGCCGCCGATGACCGAGCCGACCGGCACGCAATAGGTGGTCTTGCCGTCATCGGTGCTCCACGCCGTCTTCGCCGCATCGGTGAAGTTCTCGATGCCCTTGAGGTCGTTCAGCGCCGCCAGATGGCCCTTCTGGAACAGCGCCAGCGAGGCGTCGAAGGCGCGGCAGGCGATGATGTCGCCGGCCGCCCCGCCTTCCATCTTCGCGTTCAGCGCGGCGTTGTATTCGGTCGGGGCCGAGGGCGCGAAGTTCAGCTTGATGCCGGGATGCGACGATTCGAAGGCCGGGACGATCTTGTCCTGCCAGATCTTCAGATCGTCGTTGCGCCAGCTTTCGATCGTCAGCGTGACGTCCTCGGCCCGGGCGATGCCAGTCAGGGCAAACAGTGCCGCCCCCACCAGCAGGGCACGCGATGCGGTGATGATCATGGTCTCAGGCCTCCCCCTTTGTCTGGTCTAGACCAGCGGCTGGGGGCGGGCTTGTCAACCCCGGGCGGCGCGGAACCCGCCTCAGTCGAGTTGGAGCACGATGCCCTTGAGATAACCGCTTTCCGGCAGCAGCGGATGCACCGGATGGTCCGGCCCGGCACCGGACTGGCGCAGGATCCGGCCCATGCGGCCGGCATCGACCAGCCCGCGCGCCACCTGTTCGGCGAACAGCACGGGGTCGACATGGTGGCTGCAGGAAAAGGCGCAGAGGAAGCCGCCACGCTCCGTGATTCGCGCCGCCAGCCGGGCCAGCTTGGCGTAGCCGCGGGAGCCTGTGGCCAAATCCTTCTTCGACTTCACGAAGGCCGGCGGGTCGACCACCACCACGTCCCAGCGCTCGCCCGCCGTGGCGCGGCGTTCGATCTCGGCGAAGGCCTCGCCGCGGGCCGCCGCGACCCGGTCGGCGACGCCATTGGCCGCGGCCGCCTTCAGCGCCAGCTCCAGCGACGGGGCCGAGCGGTCGACCAGCGTCACCGCTTCCGCGCCCGCCAGCGCCGCCTGGATGCCGAAGCCGCCGGTGTGGGTGTAGATGTCGATCATCCGCCGGCCGCGGGCCAGCTTGGCGATGAAAGCGCGGTTGTCGCGCTGGTCGAAGAACCAGCCGGTCTTCTGGCCGCCGAGCGGATCGGCCTCGAACCTTGCGCCGTTCTCTTCCACCGCGACCGGGCCGTCGAGTGCGCCGCGGGCGATCCGCACCTCCTCCGCCAGCCCTTCCAGGCCGCGGATGGCGCTGTCGTTGCGCAGCACGATGGCGCGGGGCTGCAGCAGGTCCTGCAGCGCGTCGCACAACGGCCCTTCCAGCCGGTCCATCAGGGCCGTGTTGCTCTGCATCACCAGCACGTCGCCATAGCGGTCGATGATCAGGCCGGGCAGCCCGTCGGCCTCGGCATGGATCAGCCGGGAGAAGGGCCGGTCGAACAGGCCGTCGCGCAACGCTACGGCTGCGGCCAGGCGGCGGCGCAGGAAGGCGGTGTCGATCGCCGTGGCCGGGTTGCGGTCCAGCATCCGCACCGCGATCAGCGCATGGCGGTTGAAGCCGCCGACGCCGAGCGCCTTGCCGTTTGCCGCCTCGACCCGCACCGGGGCGCCCAGCGGCACCTCGCGCAGTTCCGGGGTCATGGCGATCTCGTTCGAGAAGATCCAGGGGTGGCCGGCGGCGACGCGCTTGTCGCGGCCGGGCTGCAGGCGGATGAGCGGCAGGTCGGTCATGGCGGCGGAGCATAAGGGCAAGCCCGGCGCAAATCACGATCGGCGTTGACGCCGTGCGGGCGGGTCCTGTCTGCTGGCCCCGCCCTGCCGAAGAGACCGCCATGACCATCCGCCCCGGCCCGCGCAATTCCATCACCGACATCGCCGGGCTGCTGGTCGGCCAGGCCGAGGATGCGGCCGTGCGCAGCGGCGTGACCGTGCTGCTGCCGGAGATGCGATGTGTCGCCGGCGTCGATGTCCGCGGTGGCGGCCCCGGCACCCGCGACACTGACGCGCTGGACCCGACCTGCATGGTCGAGGCGGTGGACGCACTGGTGCTGTCGGGCGGATCGGTCTACGGCCTCGACGCCGCGTCCGGCGTGGTGTCCTGGCTGGCGGCGCGCGGTCGCGGCCTGCCGGTGACCGGCACGCATGTGCCGATCGTCCCCGCCGCCATCCTGTTCGACCTGGTGAATGGCGGCGACAAGGGCTGGGGCGACACCCCGCCCTATCGCGCCCTGGCGCTGGCCGCCTGCGACGCCATCGGGACCGAGGTGCGCCAGGGCAATGCCGGCGCCGGCTATGGCGCCAAGACCGCGACCTGCAAGGGCGGGCTGGGCACCGCCTCCGCGGTCGACCCCGAGACCGGCGTCACCATCGGCGCGCTGGTGGCCGCCAACCCGGTCGGCGCCGTGACCATGCC
>NZ_JBYRFX010000123.1:0-8244 GCF_057815775.1 Inquilinus sp. | reverse complement strand
ACCGGTCCGAACGCCGCCTCGGCCCGGTCGAACAGGGCGCGGATGCCGGCCTCGTCAGATGCGTCGGCGGCGATGGCGACGGCCCGGCCGCCGGCCGCGGCGATCTCCGCCACGACAGTTTCGGCGGCATCAGCGTCCTGCCGGTAGTTCACGGCCACCGCCCAGCTGTCGCGGGCAGCGCGCCGGGCGATGGCGGCGCCGATGCCGCGGCTGCCGCCGGTGACGACCAGCAACCCGCCGTTCACAGCGACAGCAGCCGTTCGGCGAAGGCGGCGATCGGCGCGCCGTCGACCATCAGCCCGGCGGGCACCGAGAAGTGGCCCTGCGGCCGGACATGGACCTGTTCCTCCGGCACGCCCCAGCGCCGGGCGATGGCCTGGCCGCCGGCAAAGGGGGTGACGTCGTCCTTGCTGCCCAGCACCATGAACACGTTGCCGGTGTCCATCTCCGGCTGCCCGATCGGGTCGGTCAGCGGCCGCCAGCGGCTCAGCATCGCCTCATCCCAGCCCGCCGCCGCCAGGGCACGGTCCAGGCCGAAGGCGCGGGCGAAGGAGCCGCCGAAGGCGATCTCCTCGATCCCTTCCGAGGTGGTGAACAGCAGCAGCGCATCCGGCCGGCAGGCGGCGGGCCAGCTGCCGCAATGGCTGGCGGCCAGCTGCGCCGTCAGCGCGCCGAAGCTGATGCCGCTCCAGCCCACCGCGCCGGTGCTGGTCTGCCGGGCCCAGCGGGTCAGGATCGCGACCTCGCGCACCGCGGCCGAGAGATGGTCCAGCGCGCCGAGCGGCGTCGACGCCACCATCGGCTCGCCGGCATAGGATCCGGGGCGCTTGCGCCGTCCGTGCCATGGCGCCTCGACCAGCACCACGCGCAGGCCGCGCCGGACCAGGGATTCGATTTCCGTCAGCGGGCCGCGCAGATGGTCCGGCTCCATGCACACGCCGTGCAGATGGACCACGGTCGGCGGGTTGACCACGTCTGCCGGGGTGAACACCCGGGCCCAGCAGGCGCTGGCCACCGCCGGCTCCGGCGACGGGAAGGTCAGCCAATGGTCGGTGCCCAGCTCGCTCGGCAGCCGCCGGGTCTCCGCGATCACTGGCAGCACGTCCGGCAGGCGGTAGGCATTCTCGGCGTCGGCCAGCCGGGCGCCGTGCCTTGCATCGACCTCGGCCTCGGTCGGAATCTCCCAGCGGCAGGCCGGGATCTTGCGGTTGTTGCCGAACAGGGCGAAGCGCAGCCGGCTGGTGGTCAGGGCCGAAGCCGCGTCCAGCCGCGCCTCCTCCGCCGCCACCACATCGGCCAAAGGCGCGGTGGTGGAGAACAGCAGGCGCTGCCACTCCGCATCGGCCTGGCGGTGCACCTCGATCAGGCGGGACACGTCGCGCAGGGTGCGGCCGACCCAGACCGGCCGCTTGCCCAGCGCGTCGGGGCCGATCTCCAGCTCGGCGCAGAAGCGGTGCAAATCGCCATCGGCGGCGATCGCCGCGGCCAGGCTGCGCGATGCCGGCAGGAACCAGCCGCGCAGCAGGGCCAGCGACATGCCGTCGAACCAGGGGCGCGCCACCAGCCGGCCCAGCGGCGTCCGCATCAGCCGCATCAGATCCGGCCGCGCCTTCAGCCGCACCGGGCCGGGGTGCCGGCGGTGCAGCTGCCGCCGCCGGGCGGACAGGTGCAGCACCCGCCGCAGCTCCGGCCATTCGATCAGCGCGTCGGCCTCCTCCAGCGTCGCCCAGCGCGCCGCGGCGGCATCGTCGCCGGCCACAGGCTCGCCCGACCGCCACTCGGCCTCGACATCGACGATGGTGTAGTGCCACTCGACCCCGCCATCGGCGTGGCGATGGATCGAATCGACCGCGGTGACGATTCCGATCGCCTCGGCCTCGACCCCGGCCTCCTCGCGGGTTTCGCGCAGCGCCGCCTCGAACAGGGTCTCGCCCAGTTCCTGGCTGCCGCCGGGGATGCTCCACTGCCCGGCCTGGGGCGCCTTGCCGCGCTGGATCAGCAGCAGCTTGTCGTCGCGCCAGACCACGGCGCCGACGCCGATGCGGGGCCGATCCCCCGAGCGAGCGGAAGGCATCGGCGGCGCCTGGCGGCTGTCCTCCGGCATGGGTTTACTGGAACGCGACTTCGGCGAAGCTGCGCAGCTTGCGGCTGTGCAACTGCTCCAGCCCCAGCTCGCGCAGCCGCTCCATGGCGCGGATGCCGATCTCAAGGTGCTGGCCGACCTGCTGTTTGTAGAAGGCGTCGGCCATGCCCGGCAGCTTAAGCTCGCCGTGCAGCGGCTTGTCGGAGACGCAAAGCAGCGTGCCGTAGGGCACCCGGAAGCGGAAGCCGTTGGCGGCGATGGTCGCGCTTTCCATGTCCAGGGCGATCGCCCGGCTCTGGCTGAAGCGCTGCACCGGCTCGCTGTAGTCGCGCAGCTCCCAGTTCCGGTTGTCGATGGTGGCGACGGTGCCGGTGCGCATCACGCTCTTCAGGCTGTAGCCGGACAGGCCGGTTACCTCGCTGACGGCATGCTCCAGCGCGACCTGGATCTCGGCCAGGGCCGGCACCGGCACCCAGACCGGCAGGTCGGCGTCCAGCACATGGTCCTCGCGGACATAGCCATGGGCCAGGACATAGTCGCCCAGCTTCTGGGTGTTCCGCAGGCCGGCGCAGTGGCCCAGCATGATCCAGGCATGCGGCCGCAGCACCGCGATGTGGTCGGTGATGGGCTTGGCGTTGGACGGGCCGACGCCGATGTTGACCATGGTGATGCCGGAATGGTCCGGCCGGGTCAGGTGATAGGCCGGCATCTGCGGCAGCCGCGCCGCCGGGGTGCCGCGGCCGCGGCCGCCGGGCAGGGTCACCCGTTCGCCCGGCTCGATGAAGGCGTCGTAGCCGCCGCCGTCGCCCTGCATCAGCTCATGCGCCCGGCGGACGAATTCGTCGATGTAGAACTGGTAGTTGGTGAACAGGACGAAGTTCTGGAAATGCTCGCAGCCGGTGGCGGTGTAGTGCTTCAGCCGGAACAGCGAATAATCCGCCCGCGGCGCGGTGAACAGCGACAGCGGGTCCGGCGCGTCCGGCGGGGTCACGGCGGTGCCGTTGACGATGCTGTCATCCATCATCGCCAGGTCGGGCAGGTCGAACACGGCGCGCATGTGCAGCATGCGCTCACGGGTCAGGTCGCCCTCGACATGCATGCCGTCGGGGAAGGCGAAGTGGATCGGGATCGGCGTGTCGCTGATTCCGACCTCGACCGGAACCTGGTGGTTCTGGATCAGCTGGCCGATCTGCTCGGTCAGGTAGCGGTGGAACAGCGACGGCCGCGTCACCGTGGTCCGGAACGTCCCCGGCCGGTCGACGAAGCCATAGGACAGGCGGGTGTCGGCCCGGCTGAAATCCTCGACCGTGACCGAGACATAGGGATAGCAGGCGCGGATCCGCTTCGGCGGCTCCCCGCCGCTGGTGTAGTCGCGAAAGGCGTCGCGCAGCAGGCTGGTCTGGGCATCGTAGATCGCGTGCAGCCGGGCGACCGCGGCGGCGGCATCCCGGAACAGTTCTGGGGCGAAGGTCTCGGTCATGCTTCGACTCCCATCAGGGATTTGCCGAACTGGTCCGGGTCGAACGGTTTCAGGTCGTCGATGCTCTCGCCGACCCCGATCGCGTGCACCGGCAGGCCGAAGCGTTCGGCCAGGGCCACCAGCACGCCGCCGCGGGCGGACCCGTCCAGCTTGGTGACGATCAGCCCGGTCACCGCCGCCATGTCGCGGAACACCTCGACCTGGCTGTGCGCGTTCTGGCCGGTGGTGGCGTCCAGCACCAGCAGCACATTGTGCGGCGCCGTCGGGTCGATCTTCTTGATGACGCGGACGATCTTGGCCAGCTCGGCCATCAGGTTGTCCTTGTTCTGCAGCCGGCCGGCGGTGTCGATCAGCAGCACGTCGCGACCCTCGGCCCTGGCCCGGGTCAGCGCGTCGAAGGCCAGGCCGGCGGCATCGGCGCCGGGGCTGGCGGTCACGACAGGGCAGCCGGAGCGTTCGCCCCAGACCTGCAGCTGGTGCACCGCGGCGGCGCGGAAGGTGTCGCCGGCGGCGATGATCACGGACTTGCCGTCCTCACGCCACTGCTTGGCCAGCTTGCCGATCGTCGTGGTCTTGCCGGTGCCGTTGACGCCGATCACCAGCACCACCTGCGGCTTGCGGTCGGGCGACAGGGCCAGTGGCTTGGCCACCGGGCGCAGGATCTGCGCCACATGCTCGGCCAGGGCCCGGCGGACCTCGTCGCCCGATACCTCCTTGCCGAAGCGGGTGCGCGCCAGTTCGGCGGTCAGCTTGACGGCGGTGGCGGGGCCGAGATCGGCCTGGATCAGCAGCTCCTCCAGCTCTTCCAGCGTCGCATCGTCCAGCTTGCGCTTGGTGAAGATGCTGCTGATGCCGTCGGTCAGCTTGGCGGAGGAGCGTGAGAGCCCTTCCTTCAGTCGGGTGAACCACCCTTTTTTCGGCGCCCCTGCGCCGCTGTCGTTGGTCTGTTCTGTCATGCCCGCTGTCTTAACACGCCGCATGTGACCTTCGTAAGACGGCCCAGCGCGGGTCAGGGCCGCCGGCAACGAAGAGGACACGGGCTCCACCACCGCCGGCTGGCTGCGGCGGATCGATCATGCCTTGCGAAAGCCCGATTCCCGCGGGATTCAGGCCTGTCGACTGCGGTAGAGAAAGGGAGGGTGCGTTGATGAAGCATTTCAGCCGGCGGATGGCGATCGCCGCGATGGGATTGATGCTGGCGGGACCGGCCCTGGCCGACGCGCCCGACGCCGTGGCGCCGCGCACGGAATCCGACCTCCCGGACGTCACGCTGACGGCGCTGAGCGACCTGCCCCGGTCGCCGGAGAAGGGCGCTGTCGACCAGTTCTGCGACCACTACCGGCTGGTGCCGGAGTCGGATGCCGGCAAACTGGTCGCCGGGCGCGGCTGGATCGTGACGTCGGAGGCGAAGCTGGGATCGTACCAGGCGGTCAGCTTCGCCAGCGGGTTCGAGCCGGGCACCAGCGGCATCTGCTTTGCCCGCAACGCCAATATCGGGATCTTCAGCCAGGCCGGCCTGGTGGCGCTGGCCTATACGGCGAAGACGTCCAAGACGGTGCTCGGGCCGGTCGCAGCGCTCGAAGGCGATGCATTGCAGGTCTGGGGCGGGGATGGCCCGGGGTCGCCGATCGGCGAGATCCACGAGGTCCAGGGCGTGCTGCGCCTGCAGGCGAATGCGGCGGAACAGTCGGTCTGCAATGGCAAGGCGATCGTGCCCAACATCTATGACAAGTCGATCAAGGAGGCCCGCAAGCTCCTGGCCGCGAAGGGCTGGGCGCCGAAGGCCCCTGACGAGGCCCCGGGCGAGGGGGATGGGGCGGCCGGCCTGGCCAAGCACGGCATCATCGAGGCCGAAGCCTGCTCCGGCACCGGCGTCGGCTATTGCGCCTTCAACTACAGCGGACCCGCGGGGACCTTGAGCGTCACCACCGTCGGCGGGGATGGCGATGACGGCAGCCAGGACACCGTCGTCGGCTACAGCGCGCGGTGCTCCTGAACGGATGCCGACCCGGATGACCGGCAAAAAAGAGGTTGCGCCCGCCGTGCCGCGGGACTGAAATGGCGACATCGGCTGGGGTGCCCACCGTCACGGCGGGCTGAGATCATACCCATCGAACCTGACCTGGATCATGCCAGCGGAGGGAGCCTGAGGTGACTGGTATTCCGATTCCGTCCCCGTTGCGGGACGATCTTCCCGACCCCACGCCGCCACGCGGCGAACCGTTTGACGCGCCACCGCTGCGCGGCGCGAAACCGCGCGTCGCCATCATCGGCGCCGGCGTCAACGGCCTGGCCATCGGCTGGCGCCTGGCCCGGGCCGGCTGCCCGGTCGACGTCTACGACCGCGGGCCGGTCGGCCGCGAGGCCAGCTGGGCCGCGGCCGGCATGCTCGCCGCCGGGCTCGAGGCCGAGCCGGGGGAAGAGGCGCTGTTCGGCTTCTGCCGCCACGCCCAGGCGCTGTGGCCGGCCTTCGCCAAGGAGATCGAGGCCGCGTCCGGCCTGCCGGTCGGCTATCGCGACGAGGGCACGCTGGCAGTGGCCGTGACCCGCGACGATGCGGCCGAACTGGGCTTTTCCGTCGACTTCCAGACGCGGCTCGGGGTCACGCTCGAACGGCTGACCGGCGCCGGGCTGCTGCAGCGCGAGCCGATGCTGCGGCCGGGGCTGGCCGCGGCCGTGTACAGCCCGGCCGACCACCAGATCGACAATCGCTGGCTGGTGCCGGCCCTGGTCGAGGCGCTGCGCCGGGCCGGCGGCGCCGTGCACGACCATGCCGCGGTCGACTCCGTGGTGGTCGAGCGCGGCCGCGCCACCGGCATCGTGGTCGCCGGCACGACACGGCCGGCGGATGCGGTGGTGCTGGCCGCCGGCGCCTGGTCCGGCGCCATCGCCGGTATCCCGCGCGAGGCGCTGCCGCCGGTGCGGCCGGTGAAGGGCCAGATGCTGGCGCTGCAGATGGACCCGGCGGCACCGCTGCTGCGCCACGTGTTGTGGGCCGGCAAGGCCTATCTGGTGCCACGCCTCGACGGCCGCCTCATCATCGGCGCGACGGTCGAGGAGTGCGGCTTCGACACCACCGTCACCGCCGGCGGCATGCTGTCGCTGCTCGATGCCGCCTGGCGGGTGCTGCCGGGGATCGAGGAGCTGCCGCTGATCGAAAGCTGGGCGGGGCTGCGGCCGGGCAGCCGCGACGACGCGCCGGTGCTCGGCCCGTCGGCGATCGACGGGCTGGTCTTCGCCACCGGCCACCACCGCAACGGCATCTTGCTGCTTCCGGCGACGGTCGAAGCGGTGGCCGGCACCATCCTGCAAGGCCGGCTGCCGGCGGCGGCCGAACCCTTCCGCATCGACCGCTTCACCCGGATGGCGGAGGCCGCACAATGAACGTCGAGGTCAATGGCGTGACGGAGGCCGCGGCCGGCATCAGCGTGCTCGACCTGCTGGTCGGCAAGGGCATCGACCCGGCGGCGCGCGGCACCGCCGTGGCGCTGAACGACGCGGTGCTGCCCCGGGCGCGCTGGGCGGACCGCCACCTGGCCGCGGGCGACCGGGTCGAGATTGTCCGCCCCTTTCAAGGCGGCTGAGGAGAAATGGCCATGCAGGATCCCTTCATCATCGCCGGCGTGGCGCTGCAGTCGCGCCTGTTCATCGGCACCGCCGGCTATCCCAATCGGCAGCTGATGCTCGATTCGATCACCGCGTCGGGGGCCGAGATCGTCACCGCCTCGATCCGTCGGATCAGCCTGGAAGGCTATGCCGAAAGCCTGGTCGACCTGGTCGGCGACCGCTGGCGCCTGCTGCCGAACACCGCCGGCTGCATGACCAAACGGGACGCCGTGCTGACGGCGCAGCTGGCGCGCGAGGCGCTGGGCACCAACTGGCTGAAGCTGGAGCTGATCGGCGACCGCGAGACGCAGTACCCCGATGTCGCCCAGCTGGTCGAGGCGGCGGACGAGCTGGTGCGCGACGGCTTCGTGGTGCTGCCCTATTGCAACGACGACCTCGTCACCTGCATCCGGCTGGCCGACGTCGGCTGCGCCGCGGTGATGCCGCTGGGGTCGCCGATCGGCTCCGGCCTCGGCATTTCCAACCCGCATGCGATCGAGATGATCTGCAGCCGGGTGCCGGTGCCTGTCGTGCTGGATGCCGGCATCGGCACCGCCTCGGACGCGGCGCTGGCGATGGAGCTGGGCTGTTCCGCCGTGCTGCTGTCGACGGCGGTGGCCAAGGCGCGCGACCCCGTGCGCATGGCCCGGGCGATGGCCGCCGGGGTCGAGGGTGGTCGCCTGGCTGCTTTGGCCGGCCGCATCCCGAAGCGCCGCCTGGCCGACCCGTCCAGCCCACAGCTCGGCCTGATCGGCACGTGATGGGCGTATGACCCGGCTGCCGGTGCCGCCGCTGCTGCTGATCACCGATCGCCAGCAGGCCGCACGGCCGCTGGAAGGGGTGGTCGCGGATGCGCTGGTCGCCGGCTGCCGCTGGGTCAGCCTGCGCGAGAAGGACCTGACCGGGGACGATCGCCGCGCCCTGCTGCGCCGGCTGCGCGCCCTGGCCCGGCCGGTCGGCGCCATCGTCACCGTCCATGCCGACGCCGATGCCGCCGATGAGGCCGACGGGCTGCACCTCGCCGCCGGCGGCGATCCGGCCGCGGCCCGCCGCCGCCTCGGCCCCGCCGCCCTGA